>JBKJJG010000021.1:0-6054 GCA_046598155.1 bacterium
CGTTGACAGTACCCAATACTGATTTCGCCGGTCAATCTCCAACTCCTCCTGGCAGGAAATGGCCGTGACGCCGGGGAAATACCCCAATCGTCGGTCAACGTTGTCAGGGCTAAGGTAAGATAGCGGAGGGCACTGTGCCCCGGCCTACCCGGGCATCTCCACCCACCATCAAGCAGGTCGCGTCCCTGTCGGGGGTTTCCATCAAGACGGTCTCCCGCGTCATCAACGGGGCGCCGTACGTCAGCGGTGATACCCGCCGCAGGGTCACGACGGCGATCGAGAGGCTGAACTACAGGCCCAACGCGCTAGCGCGGGGGCTGGTCACGCGGAGATCGCGTACGATCGGTCTGGTCATCGCCGATATCGTCAACCCATTCTTTCCACCACTGGTCCGGGCGGTCGAGGATGCCACCGCGGCAAGGGGTTACAACGTCGTACTTTGCGACACGGACGAGGACCCGGCCAGAGAGCGAGCTGTGATCTCCGTGCTGCTGGAAAAGCAGGTCGACGGCCTGATCCTGTGCGCGTCTCGCGTTCCGTCGGGCTACCTGACCGGTCTGGTGGACGAGGGGATTCCTCTCATTTTGATCAACCGCGTGTTGAGGCACCCGGCCGCCGCCGCGGTGGTGGCCGACGGAGAGGGGGGTGGCCGCCGCGCGACCGCTCACCTGATTGGGCTTGGGCACCGGCGCATCGCGTATCTGGCCGGGCCGTCGAGGTCGTTTTCCCACCGCAGTCGCCTCCGAGGATATAGGAAAGCCCTCTTGGACGCGGGTATCCATTTCGATCCCGCGCTCGTGGCCGGGGGCACCGCTTCGATCGCGGCTGGCCGCGGTGCCATGGCCGCGCTGCTGAGCCTCAGGCGGCCTCCCAGCGCGGTCTTCGCCTTCGATGACCTCATGGCAATCGGCGCGCTGGAGGAGATCCGCCGCACGGGACGCCGTGTGCCGGACGACGTCGCCGTGGTCGGGTTCGACGATATCGACCTGGCCGCGCACGTCGATCCTCCGCTTACCACGGTCGCGCAGCCCAAGGCTGAAATGGGCCGGCTGGCCGCGAACCGGCTGCTCGACGCCATTGAGGCGCAGTCGCCCCCAGAGAACAGGATCGTGACCTTGATACCCGAGCTCGTGATACGGCGGTCGTGCGGCGGCAAGACGGTTTGATCTGCGGGAGCTGCCACATTCAGGGAGGTCGTGTCGTGAAGATAAACTGCTGCTGGCTGTATGCGATCAACAAGTACGGCTATCCCCCTTCGATTCAAGACACGCACAGGGTGCTCGGTGAGATGGCTGCCCTGGGCTTCGATGCGGTCGAACTGGAGGGTGTACGCGAGGAGAACCTACGCGCTGTCTACGCCGCGCGCGCAGACCTCCGGCTGCGGTGCGCAGATCTGGGCCTGCGCATTATGAACTTCTGCCCGGTGCTTCCCGATCTCGTCAGCACCGATTCAGATCGCCGCAGGCACGCCCTTGACCTATTCAAGATCGCCGCTGAGCTAGCGGTCTACTTCGAGGCCCCGACGGTGCAGGTTGACAGCTACGCGGCGCCGGTGGAGTTCGTGCGCCACCGGCCCTACGATGACGCCGTGGAGTTCCAGCGCCAGTTTGATGTGCGGATACCGGCGGGGTTCTCGTGGGAGCGTGCCTGGGGTGCTCTGGTTGACGGAGTCCGCGCCTGCGTCGCAATCGCCCGGGACGCGGGACTCCGCCTGTGCCTGGAGCCCCGGGTTGGCGAGATGGTGAGCAACACCGACGCGCTGCTGCGCCTGATAGAGCAGATCGGCGACCCCTCGTTCGGCGCAGTGCTCGACACCGGCCACCTGCACGCCCAGAAGGAGATCCTGCCGCTATCGGTGGAGAAGCTCGGACGGCGCATATTCTATGTTCACGCCTCCGACAACGACGGTCGCGACAACGAGCATCTGGCACCGGGCCGCGGGACCGTGGACTGGGAGGCGATCATCCGCGGGTTGCGCAGCCACGGCTTTGACGGCTACATCGGGATTGACGCCGGGGGCGTGCCCGACCTCGACGCGCAGTACCGCGAAGGGTACGCTTACATCCGCTCGCTCATCGAGCGCTTGGACGGCGAGACGGCGTAGGAAACAGGCCGGCAGCGCCTTGCCTCCCACAGGCCTCGCCCGTATAATGAACCGGCCGGTCGGTCCCCCGGCGCACCGCTGCACGCGTGGCCCCATCGTCTAGGGGACCAGGACGCGGCCCTCTCAAGGCCGAAACGGGGGTTCGAATCCCCCTGGGGCCACCAGGAATGCTCCCCCTATCCCCCCGACGAGGTGAGACCTCATGCGCGTTGTGATCTGGGCCGACATGGAAGGCGTGGCCGGTATCTCCACGTGGGAGCAGGTGGGCGGCAGCCTGCCGCTCTACGAGGAGGGGCGCCGCCTCTACACCGAGGAGGTCAACGCCGCGGTCCGCGGGTGCAGGGCGGCAGGGGCTACCGAGGTCGTGGTGATTGACGGGCACGGCGGAAGCCATCCGGGCGCGCGCGGCTTCCTAAGCCTGATCCCCGAGCGCCTCGAGCCCGGCGCCCGGTACGTGCTCGGCCATCCCTGGACGCGCCACATCGAGCCATTCGAGCGCGGATGCGATGCCGCCCTGCTGGTGGCCGCGCACGCGATGTCCGGCACGCCCGACGGCGTCCTCTCCCACACCGTCTCTTCCGAGTCCTGGTACGTTGCCACGATCAACGGCACGGCGGTCGGGGAAACCGGCATCGTCGCCGCGATCGCCGGCTGCTGGAACACCCCGGTTGTCTTCCTGTCCGGGGACGAGGCGGTGTGCCACGAGGCCCGCGCACTCCTTGGACCCGAGGTCGTGACAGCACCGGTGAAGAAGGGGCTGGGCCGGTTCTCCGCGCGGCACCTGCCTCCTTCCGAGGCCCGCGCGCTTATAGAGTCAGGGGCCCGGGAGGCTCTGGCCCGCCGGTCCGGGTGGCCCGCTCCGCTCAGGTTCACCGCACCGGTGACGTTTCAGGTCGAACTGACCACCCCGGACCGAGTGGAGGCGTTCCGCGGCCGCGCCGGCGTTGAGGTGATCGGTCCGCGCACGGTGCGTGCCACCGGCGAGAGCTTCTGGCAGGCCTGGGACGCGTTCTGGCACCACGGCTAGCCGCAGCCCGCCGGCTCGCGGCGCCCGAGAATCACCGCGGCCTCCGATCCCGGAGTACTCGCCCGATGTCCACTTCCTCGGGCCACCGCCCTGCCAGCGGGGAGGCGATGCCCTCGAGCAGCCGGATCGGCCGGACGTTGCAGCAGTCCCCACAGCGAGACGTGGTCAGGCACGCGCGGGTCGCCGATGGCGCCCAGCAGGATCGCGTCGAATCCCCGCAGCGTCTCCAGGGCGTCGTCGGGCATCATCATGCCGTGCTGCAGGTAGTGCTCGTAGCCCCGAGTACCTTGAGCCCCTCGGGCACTACTTCGGTCCCGATGCCATCGCCGGGGACGACGGCGATGCGGTAGCGGTTCATTCGGGATCGCCCTCCAGCATCACCGCGACGTCGTCCACCAGGTGGCACCTCCCTAGAACAGCCCCTCCGAGGCCGCCATCCCCACGATCAGGCATCCCCAGAACAGCTTGAACGCCCGCACATAGTCGGGATCGGTTATGGCTATCGTCCGCGGGCCGCGGCGCTCCACTCCCGGGAACAACGTGGCCATGTGCGCCGGGGCGGTGCGCTTGAAGTCCACCTCGAATGTCACCGGTGAGGCGGGCCGATACGGCTTCACGCCGCCGTCCCGAACCGCGCGCACCGCCTCCGCGGCGCGCGCGCGGATCAGCGCGTGCGCCCGACTCGGGGTCAGGCTCAGCCCGACCGTGCGGTCAACCGCCTCCTTCACCGGCGCAACCACCACGCCGGGCAGGCGGCGCACCGCGTCGGCGCATACCGCACTGTCGCCCGTCACCAGCGCGACCGGTACCCCGAACGCGCCGGCGGTCGCGGCATTGATCGCGGCCTCGTCCACGGGCTCGCCGTTCAGCCGCACCTCGTAGACGATCTTGCCGACGAGCGTGTGGTTCAGAATTCCGTCACCGCCGCCCTCGCGCTGGTGATACCCGACGAAGAACGCGGCGCCGAATCCGCCGTCTACGCCCTCCATCTGGCAGAGCAGCTTGTTGCTGCCGCTTATCAGCCGCGCCTCCGAATGGAGTTCCTCCACGAGCAGGTTGGTCATCGGGCCGTGCCCGTCGCTGACCACGGCCTCGGTTGCGCCGGCTTCCAGCGCCCCTTCGATCGCGGCGTTGGCGTCCTGGGTCATCAGGCGCCGGAAGCGGTCGTAGTCCTTCTCGCCCGGCTGCACGTGCTTGCCGGCGGCGACGCCGGTTATGCCTTCCATGTCCACGGAGATGTAGATGCGCACGATCGTTTCCTCCTTGGGTGGCTCGGGTGCAGGGGCGTTCAGGCGCACGCCCGCAGCCGCGCGAGCGACTCCGCCAAGTACCTGTCCAACACCTGCGGTGACTGCTCGTCCTTTATTGACTGGAAGGGATTGGGGCCCGGGGGCATGACCTCGAGGACGGCCGCCCCGCCGTAGCCGGTAGCGCGGAGCGTCTCCATGATCGCGGGCAGGTCGAGATGCCCGCGCCCCAGGGCCTGGCGGTTCGTGTCGCCCAGGTGGAAGTGAATGAGATGCTTGCCCGCCGCCCTGATCGCCCCTGCCACATCGGGTTCCTCGATGCTGGCGTGGAAGGTGTCGAGCGTGAGCCCGACCCACGGCGAGCCGACATCGGCCAGGTACGCGAGCGCATCGCTCACATTCGTGACGAGATACGCCTCGTACCGGTTGAGCGGCTCGATGGCGATCCGAACGCCCGTCCGTTCGGCCTCGACAGTGGCGGCCCGCATCGCCTCGACCGACCACCGCCACTCGTCTTCGCGCGAGGCCACCGGGCGCAGGCGTGTCTCGCCTGAGGGCAGCATCTGGACGAGCGGCGCGCCCACCGCAGCGGCGAAACGTAGGCAGTCCACGATGTACCGCACGGCCTGCTCCCGGATTTTGGGATCAGGGTTGGCGAGGTCGCGCGGCGTCTGCGGGAACATGCACGACGCGGTCAGCGCCAGCGGGGTCAGGCTGTGGCGGGAGAGCGCCCGGCGCACCTCATCAGGGGTCCACCGGTCGGGCTCGCCCGGCAGCTCGACGCCGCGGTAGCCCGCGGCCACGATTCTCTCGAGCGTGCCGTCGAGGGGTGCGTCCCCATAGATCCACGCGCAGACACCGAACTCCATTCCCATCACCCCTTCACCGCCCCGGCGGTCAGCCCGCGGATGAAGTGCTGCGACAGCACCACGTAGAGCACCACTACCGGGACCGCGGCCAGCGTGAGGCCGGCAAACAGCGTGGCCCAGTCGGTGTAGTACTGCCCGAAGAAGGCGGTCATGCCCAGCGGAAGCGTCTTCAGGTGGTCCGACTGAATGAAGACCAGCGGGAAGAAGAAGTCGTTCCAGATCGGGATCAGGTTGTACACGGTCACGATGACCAGCGCCGGACGCACCAGCGGAAGCATCACCCGCGTGAAGATCGTCCATTCACTGGCGCCGTCAATGCGGGCGGCGCTGTCGAGGTCGGCCGGCAGCGTGCGGAAGAACCCGGTCAGGATGAAGATCGCGCTGGGCAGGCCGGAGGCGGCGTATATTAAGATCAGCGACCACAGGGTGTCCAGCAGGTTCAGGTTGCGCATGAGGATGAACAGCGGGATGATCGCCAGCCGGATCGGCAGCATCAGCCCACTGAGGAAGTACAGGTACAGGAAGTCGTTGCCTCGGAACCGGAACCGCCCCAGCGCATAGCCCGCCATGGCCCCGAAGGCCAGGATTATCGCCACCGAGGCTGCGGTCACGATCACGCTGTTCTGGATGTAGCGGGCGAAGCGCGCCTCCACCCAGACCCGGCTGAAGTTGTCGAGACTCCAGACCGCCGGAAGCCCCAGGGGATGCTGGAAGATCTCGCGCGTGGTCTTGAACGCCGAGAGGCCCATGAAGACCATCGGCGCGAGCACCAGGAAGGCGTTGGCGACCAGAATCGCCTGCAAGAGC
>JBKJJG010000043.1:0-3051 GCA_046598155.1 bacterium
TCACCAAGCGTCACGGTCTTACCTCCACTGTGGCTCTGGCTAGGCTGCGCCGAGCAGCTCCCCGTCGCCGTGACCGGCCCAACCGCCGCTCAGCAGTTTCCCGTCACCGTGACCGGCCCAACCGCCGCTCAGCAGTTCCCCGTCACCGTGACCGGCGGTGCACAGCGTGGCGGGCTGGACCGCAGCCGTAGCCGCCAGGACCAGCGAGATCGCGAAGGCAAGGGCGATGGTCTTGCGCATGTGAATCTCCTCCTTAAGGTGTCCGGCCGGGCAGGCTGCAGTGGAGTATGGCGGAAGGGTGTGTGTAAAGCTGGATGCCCGAAGTGGGGGGGTTGTTCGACGCAACCCACTGAAGTTCCTCCCGGGAAGCCAGAAAACTTCACCTGGGGTGAACCACCCCGGTCACTGGGCACTGAAGTTGGCGGACTCGCACAGGCAGGCGGTCCGCATGGGAGGATTCCCGGCGGCGGATGGCTGAAGGAACGGCCGAAGGTTCGGGTCGGGGGTGTCCCCTCTGGACCGACGGTGCCGGAGGACGTCGTGCCGGTTTCCACCCCCGACCCTTCAGCTCAAACCGACCTGCAACAGGACCCCGCGGTATCCGACCGCGGGGTTTCGTCGCTCTCACGAGGGTACCAATCGGGTGGTGGGTTTGTTGCGGTACGCCGCCTTCGTGCTGTCCGGGATTCTGGCGAGCGTTTCAGGAGTCTTCTTCGCCTACCACACCGGGTACGTCAACACCGCGGTGTTCGACCTGCAGCGCTCGGTCTGGATCCTGCTGGTCTCCATACTGGGCGGGGTGGCGACCTTCGCCGGTCCCATCGTCGGCGTGACGATCGTCGTGCTGCTCGAAAGCGTCGTCGGTCAGATTACCCAGCGGCACGCCATGGTCATCGGCGTGCTGTTCATGCTGACCGTACTGCTGGCGCCCGAGGGTATCGTCGGCCGCCTGCGCCGCCGGCAGTCCGGTTAGCCCACGATCCCGTGCGCGTACGGGCTGTGGATCAGCGCGCCCTCGGCGAACCGTGAGGGCCGGAATGCGGCGAGGTCTATCTCGCCGTAGCGACCGGTCACGATAAGTTCCGCGAGGGTTTCCCCGACCGCGGGACTCAACTTGAACCCGTGCCCGCTGAAGCCGGCGGCGACGAACAGACCGGCTATCTCAGGAACCGGACCCAGGACCGGCTGCCAGTCAGGCGTCACGTCATAGAGGCTAGCATATCCCCCCTTCACTCCCACACCCGAGAAAGCTGGCACGCGGTGCGCCAGGCGCGTCGCCATTTCCTCAATGAACTCGAAGTCGGATCCCTCGTTGAATGCGTCGGCGGGCACCTCCTCTTCGGGATACTCCTCAACCGAGCCGCCGAGGAACTGGCCGCCCACGTCCGGGCGCAGGTAGAAACCCTTCCCGATGTCCACGAACACGAAAGCCAACGGCTTAGCCGGCTCCGCCACGTCGAACAGTACCACCTGGTGGCGCGTGGTGCGGATCGGCAGGTCTATCCCGAGCGGACCCAACAGCCGGGGTGTCCACGGTCCGGCCGCGACGAGCACGCCCCCGGCAGCAATCTGGCCATTCGGGGTTTCCACGCCGGTGACGCGCGAGCCCTCCACCAAAAGGCGAACGGCCGGCGTGTTCTCCCGTACCACCGCGCCGTGCCTCCGGGCCGCTGCCGCGAACGAGGAGGCGGTGGCGTACCCGTCGGCATACCCGGAGTCGGGCTCGTAGGCTCCGGCGCCCACGTCGTCGGTGCGCAGCCGGGGGTCGAGATCCGCAACTGCGGCGCGGTCCACCACCGTGGTGTCCCCACCGAGGGAGCGCTGCAGACGCACGTTCGCCTCCAGCGTCCCTTCCTGCCCGGGCGGGGCCAACAGCAGGAAACCGGTCTTCCTGAAGTCGGCGCTCCCTCCCACGACCGCTTCGAAGTCCGCGAACACGTCACGGCTGCGCAGCGCAAGTTGGATCAGAGGCGCGTACGAGTAGTGCATGCGGACGATCCCGCTGGAGCGGCCCGTGGGCCCGCCGCCTACCGTCCCCTGATCGAGAAGCAGGGCCTTCTGCCCATGGCGTGAGGCCAGCCAGAACGCGGCGCTCGCACCGGTGCAGCCGGCTCCCACGATGATCACGTCGGCGGTCATGTGCGTTCTCTCCCTGGTCGCTTGGGCCGCCGTGCTACTTGAAGAGAATGCCCGGCAGCCAGAGCGCGATCTGCGGGAAGAAGTACACCAGCAGCAGTGCCACCACCTGTATGCCCATGAACGGCATCATGCCCCACCAGATGTCGGAAAGTTCGATGCCTTTCGGCGCCACCCCCTTAAGATAGAAGGCCGCCATCGCCACCGGCGGGCTCAGGAAGGCCGTCTGGAGGTTGATCGCCACCAGGATTCCGAACCAGATGGGATCAATGCCGTACTTCTCGGCGATCGGCCAGAACAGCGGCATAAAGATGATGATGATCTCGGTCCACTCCAGCGGCCAGCCCAGCAGGAAGATGATCACCATCGCAAGCAGGATGAAGCCGCCGACCGAGAGGCCCAGGCCCACGACGAAGTTCTCGATCACCCGTGCGCCGCCGAGCCGGGCGAAGACCGCGGAGTAGATGCTCGACCCCACCAGCAGGGTGAGCACCATGCTGGAGGTCCGCGCCGACTGGAAGACCGCCTCCTTGAGGTTCGTCAGGTTCAGCTTGCGGTACGCCGCGGCCAGCGCCAGGGCGCCGAGGGCCCCCATGGCCGAGGCCTCGGTGGGCGCGGCCAGGCCGAACACGATCGAGCCGAGCACGGCGCCGATCAGCAACGCGATCGGCAGGATGGACGACGCCACCATCACGAGGATCTGCCCGGCCGGGAAGTCCCGCTCTGCCTTTGGGAGAGCGGGACTTCCCGGTCGGGCAGATCCTCGTGATGGTGGCGTCGTCCATCCTGCCGATCGCGCTGCTAATCAGCGCCGTGCTCGGCTCGATCGTGTTCGGACTGGCCGCGCCCACCGAGGCCTCGGCCATGGGGGCCCTCGGCGCCCTGGCGCTGGCCGCGGCGTACCGCAAGCTGAAC
>JBKJJG010000077.1:0-3371 GCA_046598155.1 bacterium
TCCTGGCGATGCGAGGCCGCACGCCAACCGGACGGCTGCCCAGAAGGGGGTTCCGCGACTCGCGCGGAACCCCTTAGGCGATTCAAGATCAGTGATCCAAGATAAGGGGAGGAACGAGCTATGCGTAGATGGTTTGCATGCTTGCTGATGATCGCCCTGCTTCTGCCGGCTTCCGCCGCGCGGGCGCAGGCGCCGTCGTTAACCGTGTACTCCAGCGTGGACGAGGAAAACGCGCGCAAGATCCTGGGCGCGTTCAGCCGGGCCACCGGTATCGAAGCGCGGATAACCTTCCTTTCGACCGGTCCGGCCCTGGCGCGGCTGGAGGCCGAGCGCGGCAATCCCCAGGCGGACGTCTGGTTCGGCGCGCCGAGCGAGAACCACGTGGACGCCAAGATCCGCGGGCTTACGCAGCCTTACGCCTCACCGGGTGCCGCGGCGCTCGACGCCCGGTTCCGCGACGCGGAGAACTACTGGGTGAGCTTCTACATGAACCCGCTGGGGTTCGGTCTGAACACCAAGGTCCTGGAGAGCCGGGGAATCAAGCGGCCGCTCTCCTGGCAGGACCTGCTCAGTCCCCAGCTCCGAGGGCTGATCCAGATGCCGAGCCCGCAGACCTCGGGAACCGCCTACAACATGGTGGTTTCGCTGGTGCAGATCATGGGTGAGGACAAGGCGTTCGCCTACATGAAGCAGCTCCATCCCAATGTCCAGACCTACACCACCAGCGGAACCGCGCCCTCGCGCGCGGTGGCGTTTGGCGAGGTGGCCATAGGCATCCAGTTTACCCCAGCGCTCTACCAGCTCTACTTCCGCGGGTACCCCCTGCTCACGGTCTTCCCCAAGGAGGGCGTGGGCTTTGAGGCGCCGGCGATCTCGATCGTCAAGGGAACGCGTCGCGAGGCCGAAGCCCGACGGCTCGTGGACTGGATGATCTCTCCCGAAGGGCAGAACAGTCTGGCCGAGCAAGAGACCTTCTTCTTCCCGGTGACCGAGAAGGCAAAGCGCCAGAGTGGCCTTCCGGCGCTGCGCCTGGTCCCGCTCATCAAGTACGACGTGGACTTTGCGGGCAAGAACCGCCTGCGCCTGGTGAACCGCTGGCTCAACGAGGTGCTGGGCGGCCGCTAGGGCATGAGCCGCGCTGGGGTTGCCGACGCGGGTCTCCCCCAGGGCAGGGGAGGCCTGCGCCGGCTGCTCGCCGATCCGGTCATACTGCTGGCGGCAGCGCTGATCCAGGTCGCGCTGCTGATCTTCATCATCTGGCCGCTCATCCGCGTCCTGGTGGTCAGTTTCACACCGGGCGGCGTGCTGTCACTCGACGCGTACCGCGACCAGTTGCGGTCGTGGTACGTGCAGCGGGCCGTGGTCAACAGTCTGATGGTAGGCGGGTTGACCGCGACGGTCAGCGTGGCGCTTGGGTTCGCCTACGCTTACACGCTGGTCCGCACGGCCGTCCCGCTCAAGCGGCTCTTCCACCTACTGGCGATCCTGCCGATCGTCTCGCCGCCTTTCGTCTCGTCAATCGCCATCATCCTGCTGTTCGGCCGGGGCGGGATCGTGACCTCTGGGCTGCTGGGCCTGCGGGACTTCAACATATACGGCTTCAAGGGGCTGCTGCTGGCGCAGGTGATGACCTTTGCGCCCGTGGCCTATCTGGTGCTCCGCGGCGTGCTGGAGGGGATTGATCCTACCCTGGAGGACGCCGCGCTCAACCTGGGGGCGCGGCGGTGGACGGTCTTCCGCCGCGTGCTCCTGCCGCTGGCGGTCCCCGGGATTACCAGCGCGTTCCTGGTGGTGTTCATCGAGTCGCTGGCCGACTTCGGGAACCCCCTGCTGCTGGCCGGCAGCGCGTTTCCGGTGCTGTCAGTGCAGGCCTACCTGCAGATCACCGGCATGTTCAACCTGCAGGCAGGCGCCGCGCTGTCGGTGCTGCTGCTGGTGCCCTCGGTCACCGCGTTCATCCTCTACCGCCTCATCGTGGGTAGCCGGCGGTACGTGACCGTCACGGGCAAGCCGGGCCGGTCGTCGCTCAAGGCCACCAGCCCGGCGGCCACCTGGCTGCTGTTCGGCGTCACCGCGGCCACCGCCGGGGTGGTGGTCATGTTCTACGCGGTGATCGTGGCCGGCGCGCTTGCGCGGACCTGGGGCGTGGACAACACGCCGTCGCTGGAGGCGCTCCGGTACGTGCTCAACGTGGGACGGGAGACGATCAGGGACACGCTGGCCATAGCGGTCATCGCGACCCCGATCTCCGGCCTGCTGGGCATGACCATAGCGTTCCTGGTCGTGCGCCGGAAGTTCCCCGGGCGGGGTGGGCTCGAGCTGACGTCGCTGCTCAACTTTGCGCTACCGGGCACGGTGGTCGGCATCGGCTACATCCTGGCGTTCAACCAGCGGCCGCTGCTGTTGACCGGTACCATGGCGATCCTGGTGGCTTGCTTCGTCTTTCGTTATGTGCCCGTGGGGATCCAGGCGGGCATCGCCGTTCTCCGGCAGATAGACCCTTCGATCGAGGAAGCGGCGCAAAACCTTGGGGCATCCAGCGTGGTGACCTTCAGGCGCGTCACGCTGCCACTCGTACGGCCGGCGTTCTTCTCGGCCCTGGTCTTTGCGTTCGTGCGCGCGATGACCGCGATCAGCGCCGCGGTCTTCCTGGTCTCGGCGAACTGGAACCTGATGACCGTTCAGATCCTCAGCGAGGTGGGGTCGGGCCGGTACAACGCCGCCGCCGCCTACAGTTTGGTGCTTTTGGCGCTGGTGATGGTAGCCATTGGGATTATTGGGCTGATGCTCCGCCGTGGATACAGCCCGGTGCAGGGGAGGTTTCTCTGATGTCGGCGCACGTAACCCCGCCACCCGCGGGCGAGATTTCCCTGCGCGTGGATCGCGTCACCAAGGTGTTCGCCGATCCCACCGGCGCGCCGGTGACCGCGGTGGACGGCGTGTCCCTTGCGGTGCACGCCGGCGAGTTCGTGTCTCTGCTGGGGCCTAGCGGTTGCGGCAAGACCACCTTGCTCCGCATCATCGCCGGGTCCGAGACTCCCACCGCCGGGGAGATAGAGCTGGCGGGACAGCGGGTGACGCACCTGCCACCGAACGGCCGCGGGACCGCCATGGTCTTCCAATCCTACGCGCTCTTTCCCCACCTGGACGTCTTCGAGAACGTCGCGTTCGGGTTGCGGGTACGCGGGACGGGCGCGGCGGAGACGCGGGAACGCGTCGCGGACGCGCTGGCGCTGGTGGGCCTCGAGGGCCTGTCCAGGCGCTCGCCCGACCAGCTCAGTGGAGGGCAGCAGCAGCGGGTCGCTGTGGCGCGGGCCGTGGTCACCCGGCCTCGGGTACTGCTTTTGGACGAGCCCCTGTCCAACCTCGAC
>JBKJJG010000082.1:0-3066 GCA_046598155.1 bacterium
GATTCCGATCATCTACTGCGACGACTGCGGCGCGGTGCCGGTGCCCTTCGAGCACCTGCCGGTAGTTCTGCCAGAGGATGCCGAGTTTCGGCCCACGGGCGAGTCCCCGCTGATCTACCACGATGGTTTCCTCAACGTTGCCTGCCCGCGCTGCCGCAGGCCGGCCAGGCGAGAGACCGACACCATGGACACGTTCATTGACTCGTCGTGGTATCAGTACCGGTACCTCAGCCCTGACTACGACGAGGCTCCCTTCGATCCCCAGAAGGGAGCGTACTGGTTGCCGGTTGACCAGTACACCGGCGGTATCGAGCATGCGGTCATGCACCTGCTCTACACGCGGTTCTGGACGAAGGTGATGCGCGACATGGGCCTGGTGTCCTTCGACGAGCCGATGACGCGGCTGTTCAATCAGGGGATCATTCTTGGCGCGGACGGCAATCGGATGAGCAAATCCCGGGGAAACGTGGTGAATCCCGACGAGTTCGTGCGCCAGTACGGTGCCGACGTGCTGCGCGCCTACCTCATGTTCATCGGGCCGTGGGACGAGGGCGGTCCATGGAACAGCCGGGGCATCGAGGGGATCTGGCGCTTCCTGGCGCGGGTTTGGGCACTGGTGACCGTGCCGGCCGGGGAGGCTTCAGATTCGACGATTCAGTCCATCGAGGCGTCCCAGCTCGAGTATTGGACGCACAACACGATCAGGCGCGTGACCGAGCAGCTGGAGGTGTTCAAGTTCAACACCGCGATCGCGGCGTTGATGGAGTATACAAACACCTTACAGCGGGCGCGGAGCTCGCCGCTTCTTGGCACGCCGCTGTGGAACGAGGCGCTCCGAACGCTGGTGCTGCTACTCGCGCCGCTCTGCCCCCATATCTCCGAGGAGCTTTGGGTCGAGCACCTCGGAGGTTCCTACAGCGTGCACACCCAGGCCTGGCCGTCCTTCGATCTTGCCAAGGCGACCGCCAGCCAGGTTACGCTGGTGCTGCAGGTGGACGGCCGCGTGCGCGACCGGGTCCAGGTGGCCGCGGAGATCACCGACGCCGAGGCCCGAGAGGTGGCGCTGGCAAGCCTGCGCGTTTGTCAGTTCCTGGCGGGCAAGACCTTGACCGATGTGATCGTTGTCTCTGGCCGCCTGGTCAACATTGTGACGCGATAGCCCGTAGTACGTCCCCTTGCCTGCCGATGAAATGGCAGGAGGGGGGCGACGACAATCGAGCGATCCGATCAGTTGGCGCTCGCCGGGCTGGCCGCGGCACTGATGCTGGCCGGCGGAGCTGCGATTCGCTCCGGCCGGAGTGCGGGTCCCCTGCCGGTCAGTGCGCCCTCGGCGCCCGCGCAGATCAGCGTGCACGTGGTAGGCGAGGTCACCTGGCCTGGGCTGTATGTGCTGCCCTCCGGCGCTCGACTCCAGGATGCCGTGTTTGCGGCCCACGGCCCCACCCTAATCGCGGACCTTCGGCGCGTGAACCTGGCCTCTCCGCTTCGGGACGGCGACCGGGTGGTCGTGCCGCGGATCGTCCAGCCGGCTTACCCGTTTCCTCCGGCCAGGCGCCCGGGATTGCCTGAGCCGGCGTCGCCGGCGGAAGGGGAGAGGGCTCCGGCGGTGAACGTGAACACCGCGACCGCGGCGGACCTTGAGCGCCTGCCCGGCATCGGACCTGTCCTGGCTCGCCGCATAGTGGAGCATCGCGAGGCCAGGGGGCTGTTCCGGCGCCTGGACGACCTCCTGGAGGTCCAGGGCATAGGGCCCAAGCTCTTCCGGCGTCTGGAGCCCTTGCTCCGGCTGGAGTAAGGGAACCAGGCCGGCCCTCCGTTCGTAGATCATCAGGAGGGGCTGCCGCGGCCGCAGGTGGTGTGTGGCGCGCATCCAGGAACAGGAGCGGCCGGCGGATCCCCAGGACGATCGGGCGCGGTTCGAAGCGCTGGTGGAGAGGTATGGACGGCGCGTGTACGCGATGGCCTACCGGATGGCCGGTCACGAGGCCGACGCCAAGGATCTTGCGCAGGAGGCCTTCATACGCATCTGGCGGTCCATGTCGCGGCTGCGGCCCGACGTTCCGCTGGAGGGCTGGCTGTATCGGACCGTTACGAACCTGTTCATTGACCTGCTGCGGCGCCGTCGGGGCCCACGGGTCCAGTCGCTCGATGAGCCGATGGCGACCGCCTCAGGGGAGCTGGCAAGGGAAAGGCCGGATCCCTCAGCCGGCGTCGAGCGTACGGTGCTGGGCGCGATGGTGGACCGGCGCGTGCAGCAGGCCCTCTTGTCGCTCCCGCCCGAGGTCCGCATGGCTGTCGTGCTGGCCGACGTGGAGGGTTACGCGTACGAGGAGATCGCCTCGATGATGGGGATTCCCGTGGGAACGGTGAAGTCGCGGCTGCATCGTGCCCGCCTGGCGCTGCGAGACCGGCTGGCGCCCTTCCGCGACGGCCTCGAGGGCCGATGAACCACCGCCGCGCCGCACGGTTGCTGAGCGCCTACCTCGATGTGGAGCTCGCCTCGGAGGAGATGGCCGAGGTCCGGAGCCACCTGGCGGATTGCCCCCACTGCCGTGCCGAGATGGAGGAGCTGCGCGCCACGAGGCGCCTCTTGGGCTCCCTGGAGGCACCCGACCTGCCCCAGGGGTTCGCGGCCGACCTGTGGTTGCGCCTGGGGCGCCGGGCGCCCAGCCGGTGGGCCTGGTGGCCCGTCTGGGTACCACGGCCCGCGACGGCGTTCGCAGTGCTGGCGCTGGTTCTGGTCCTGGTGGCCGTGCCGGCGATCCGGGGCCACCAGTACCGCCTGCGCGCCGCGGAGGTCGGCCCTGATCTGTTCCTCCGACGGGCAGCACAGGCACAGGCGCGGGATCCGCTTGTGGATCGCGCCTTTGTGGGCCTGGTGTTCACCGACGCTAACCTGCGCCTGATCGGCGAGGATCCACGGGGGCCGGTGCGGTGATACGGCGCGCCGCCGCAGTGTTCGCCGTCTGGCTGGCGGTCGCGGCGCCGGCCGTGTCGCAGGGTTCGCCCGAGCCCCTCCTGGACGGGGTGACGCTGCAGGAAGTCGCCCGCCACGCGGCCATCGCC
>JBKJJG010000160.1:0-5690 GCA_046598155.1 bacterium
CGATTATATCACAGGACTATCGCCGCGAACCGGCCTGCCAAAGGGCCAGGGCCGCGGAGATCAGTACCCCGAGCAGAACAGCCGCCCGGCCGGCGGAAAGGGCATCGGCGCTGCCCATCCCGATCGCGGTCGCCACCGGCGGCCCCAGGACGACCACGCCCACGATGGCCGCGCCCGCCGCAGCGACCAGCACCGCCGCCGCGCTCAGGTCCTTGGCGCGCCCGGCCAGCGCATCGTGCCGGCCGTCGGCGTGCATGTCCACCACCGCCTCCACCGCCGTGTTCAACAGTTCAACGGCCAGCACGCCGGCCATCGCCACGATGAGAACGGCGGTATCTGCGACCGGCAGCTCCAGCCACATCACCGCGACAGAAACCGCGCACGCGACCAGGACGTGGATCCTCATGGTTCGTTGGGAGGCCATAGCCGCCACCAGCCCACGGCCTGCATACTCGAAACTCTGCCACAGGGTGTGCCGCATGTTCCAACCCTACCCTCCTGATCCGAAGATCTTCTCCAAAACCCGTCGCTCGCGCGCCCGCATCAGCCCCGCGTCCCGCGGCGCGTGGTCGTCGTAGCCACGCAGGTGGAGCAGACCGTGCACCAGCAGCAACACCACCTCCCGGCGAACCGGCCAGCCCGCATCGCGCGCCTGGGCGCGGGCCCGCTCCACCGAGATCACGATCTCACCAAGCAGCGTCCCGCAGGGGGCAGGCTCGTCGCGCAAGCCAGGGAACGCCAGCACGTCGGTGGGTCCTCGGTGACCCAGAAACCGGCGGTTGAGCCGGCTGATAGTGGCGTCGTCCACCAGGGCGACCTCAACCTCAGCCCCGCCGGGGCACCGGGTGGCCCTCATCGCCGCCAGGGCCGCCTCCCTGAGCAATCCCAGCGGGATTGAGTGCCGGATGCCTGATGCCACGATGTGGACGCGCATCAAAACCCCTCAGCGGGACTTGGCCGGACGATCGCGGCGCCGTCGTGCCAGTTCCCCCTCGAGATCGGGGTACTCCAGGCGCGGGTGAAGCACCCCTGCCAGGATCCGCACGAACGCAGCAGCGATCCGGTCCAGGTCGCGAAAGGTCAGACCGCACTCGTCGAGCTGGCCGTCCTCGAGTTTGTCCCGGATGATCCTCCGCACCACGTCCTCCAACCGGTCCGGGGTAGGCCGGTTAAGAGACCGGACTGCCGCCTCTGCCGCGTCGGCCAGCATCACGACGGCCGCCTCCGGAGTCTGGGGCTTGGGGCCCTCGTATCGAAACGCGAACTCGTCCAGGGGGTCGCCGCGCTCCAGAGCCTGGTGGTAGAAGTAAGTCAGCAGCGCGGTACCGTGGTGTTGGGGGATGAAGTCGGCCACGGGCTGGGGAAGGCCGTACTCGCGCGCGAGGTCCATCCCGTCCCGGACGTGAGCGCTGACGGTGAGCGCCGAGAGGCTCGGCGTCATCTTGTCGTGGGGGTTGTCTATGCCGCCCTGGTTCTCGACGAAGAACGCCGGCCGGCGAAGCTTGCCGATGTCGTGATAGTAGGTGCCCACGCGTGCCAGCAGCGCGTCGGCACCCACGGCCTCAACCGCGGCCTCGGCCATGTTGGCCACCATGAGACTATGGTGGTAGGTCCCGGGCGCCTCCAGTTGGAGACGCCGGAGCAGGGGGTGGGCCGGGTTGGCCAGCTCCAAGAGCTTTATCGGGGTGATCAACCCAAATAACTGTTCCAGGAACGGTAGGACCCCAATGGTGACAACCGCGGCGAGCAGGCCGCTGCCGAGGGCGTAGGCGGCGTTGGTTGCTATCGCCGGGTAGATGGGCAGCCCCTCCAGCAGCCCTGTGGCCAGTGCCGCGATCGCGCAGGCCGCGCCCACGAGCAGCCCGGCAGCGCCGAAGTCCGACCGGCGGTTGACCTGACGGCAGGAAAAAACGCCGACCAAGCCGCCGATGAACACCGCCACAACCGTCGGGAACTGCTGTTCGGCGGTAAGGCCAACCAGGATGGCGAAGGCAGCGGAGGAGAACAGCGCCGGCCTGGGACGCAGCAGGATCGAGAGCAGCATCGCCCCTGCCGGTGCAGGAGCCAGGTAGTTGCTGAAGCGCGGCGCGCCAAAGACCTGCGAGAGGCCAAGCGTGCCGACCGCCACCAGGCTCCAGAGGACCAAGAGCCGGTCGGTTTCCCATATCTCTCGCTGGTACTGCCGCAAGTAGACCGCGGTCACGCCCAGCACCAGGCCCACGACCACGGCCGCACCGGCGAGTCCGGTCCATGTCATCCCTGCAGGGAGGTAGTCCAGACCGATGATGAAAACAAGGCCGGCCAGGGTCACCAGGCCTAGCAGAACCCGCCTCATCCACATGGGGCGGATCATCGAGGAGGCCTTCATTACGGCGGTGCCCCGGATGGGCCCTCGGACCGGGCGGCCTCGAACCGCTCGTAGGCCCGCACGATCGTCTGGACCAGCTCGTGCCGCACGACGTCGCTCTCGGTGAGCTCGACGAAGGCGATTCCTTCCAGCCCCCTGAAGATCTCGCGGGCCTCGACCATGCCTGAGGCCCGATCGCGCGGGAGGTCAATCTGCGTGATGTCCCCGGTGACGACCGCCTTGGATCCGAACCCCAACCGCGTCAGGAACATCTTCATCTGCTCGCGGGTGGTGTTCTGCGCTTCGTCCAGGATGATGAAGGCGTCGTTGAGGGTCCGGCCGCGCATGAACGCCAGGGGCGCCACCTCGATGATCCCGCGCTCGCTGAGCCGGCCGAACCGCTCGGGCCCGACCATCTCGTAGAGGGCGTCATAAAGCGGGCGCAGGTAGGGATCCACCTTGGCCGCGATGTCTCCGGGCAGGAACCCGAGCTTCTCCCCGGCCTCGACCGCCGGCCGCGTCAGCACAATCCGCTGCACGCTGCGGGCACGCAGCGCAACCGTCGCCATTGCCACGGCCAGATATGTCTTACCCGTCCCTGCCGGACCGACCGCGAAGGTGAGATCGTGCTGCTTCATGGCCTCGACGTATACTCGCTGCCCGGGCGTGCGCGGGGCGACGGGTTTGCCGCCGGCGGTGACGACCAGGGTCTCGCCCCCCAGCGTCACCTCCCCGGTCGCGCCCAGGGCCTGTCCCCGGCGCAGGGTACGGCGCAAGTCGGCGGGGACAACCGCGTGCCCGGACCTGGCAGCCGCCATCAACTGCCCTAGCAGCCGGACGGCCGAATCCACCTGGACAGGCGCACCGCGAACGACCAGCGACTGGCCACGAACCGCAACCGACGCTCCGGTCTCCTCCTCAATGACCCGGAGGAGCGCGTCTTCCTGCCCGAGCACGGCCACGACCTCGACGCCGGGGGGAAGGGGAACTGTGACTTCGCTGGTGCCAGGCTGCGCCAATCGGGCCTCCTGTCCCGACCACCTTCGGCAGTCGGCAGGGGCCCTCCTCCCGACAGAGCCGGCTCAGGCGAGCGCGCGGAGCCGGCGCAGGAGGACAGCGCGCTGAGCAGGACGGCGCGGTACTACCAGGATGGTGTTGTCGCCGGCCACGGTTCCGGCGACCTCGGGCCAAGCAGCCACATCTATGGCCTCTGCCACGGCGCCGGCGCTGCCGAAGGTGGTCTTGACCAGTACAAGGCCGCTGCCCTCCTCCACGTTCACCAAGTAGTCGGCGAAGGCGCGACGCAGCCTGGCTCCGGCATCACCGGCCGGTGGGCGCACTGACGCGGGAGCCTGGTACCGGTAACTACCAGCGCCGGTCGGAACCTTGATCAGGCCGAGGCGCCTGATGTCCCGTGAAACGGTGGCCTGCGTTACCATGACGCCGGCACGGCGCAGCGCCGTCACCAACCCTGACTGGGTCTTGACAGGGTAGCGGGCAACGATCTCAAGAAGGAGACGGTCTCTCTTACGCATAGATCGGCCTCCTATTTTGGGGCGGCGCTCAACAGGCGGGCGATGGCCGCCTGCTGGTCAGCCCGAACCTGGATGAGCCAGGAGCGCTGCACCTGCAGCGCGGCGCGAGCCGACTCCATCGCCTGGGAGACCCTTCCGGGCGCCGTACCCCCGGGCACGTCCTTGGAGGCAACGGCACCCTCGGGGGTAACCGCGTCCAGCACCCCGTCCTCAAACTCCGGGGAGATACGGAGGTAGTCCTCCAGCGGCAATTCCCACAGTTCGCAGCCGGCAGCTTCGGCGGCGCACACCACCTGTCCGGCAAGGCAATGCGCCTGGCGGAATGGAACCCCGCGCCGCACCAGGTAGTCCGCGGCCTCGGTGGCGGTGAGATGCCCGCCCCGCAAGGCCTCCCTCATCCTGCCCGGCTGGATCACCATCCGTTCCACGACCAGCGTCATCGCGGCAAGCGCCATCTCGGCCGAGCGAAAAGCGACGAGCACAGGCGCCTTGTCCTCCTGGAGATCACGGCTGTAGCCGAACGCCACACCCTTCTGAACTACGGCCAGCGTTACCAGGGGGCCCAGGACCACCCCGGCCTGAGCCCGTACGAGCTCCAGGAGATCGGGGTTCCGCTTCTGGGGCATCAGGCTGCTGCCGGTGGCGAGGGCATCGGGCAGGCTGATGAACCCAAACTCCCGAGTGGCCCACAGCACCAGCTCCTCGGCCCAGCGCGAGAGGTGGACGAGCAGCCCGGTCACCGCCGCCACCGTCTCGAACACGAAGTCCCGGTCACCGGTGGCGTCAACGCTGTTCTCGCTGACGCCTGCGAACCCCATGAGCTCGGCCTGTCGCGCCCGGTCTACGTGGTAACCCGTGCCGGCGATCGCCCCGGACCCCAGAGGCGAGGCGTCGAGTCGCCGGTAGGCGTCGCGCAGGCGCCCGACGTCCCGGCCCAACATCCAGAAGTAAGCCAGCCAGTGGTGGGCCAGCACCATTGGCTGGGCTCGCTGGAGGTGCGTGTAACCCGGAACCAGCACGTCAACCACCCCTCGGGCGCGCTCCAGGAGTGCCTCCTGAAGCGCGATCACCGCCTCGACCAGACAGGTGATTCGATCCCTGAGATCAAGGCGCATCGCGGTCACAACCTGGTCGTTCCGACTGCGGCCGGTGGGCAGCCAGCCGGCTGCCTGGCCAAGCCGGGCGGTCAGGGTGGCCTCGATGAAGGAGTGCACGTCCTCGAACCCGTCACCGGGAACCAGCGTGCCGGCCTCGGTCTCCTCCAGCATCTGGCGGAGTGCCCGCGCCAGGTCCGCCGCTGCTGGAGGCGGAACCACGCGTGCCTCGGCCAGGGAGGTCAGGTGCGCCAGGCTGGCCAGCAGATCCCACCTCAGCAGGTGCCGGTCCACCGGCAGCGAGGTGAGGAGCGGACCGACGCGGGGGTCCGGAGGCTCCCTGAACCGTCCTCCCCACATCAGATAGGGGGTGTCGGGCTCAGCCGGCCTGTTCACGGTGGCCCCGTACTAGGTGTGGGTTGGCCTGGGCGAAGACCCTGGTCGGCAGCCCCCACAGCGCGATGAAACCTCCGGCCTGCCGTTGATCGTAGACCGTGTCCTCGCCGAACGTCGCCAGTTCGAGGTTGTAGAGTGAGTGCGGCGACCTGCGGCCGACCGGCAAGACGCTGCCCTTGAACAGGCGCAGGCGTACCGTTCCTGTGACGGTCCGCTGGGTAGAGGCGACGAAGGCGTCGAAAGCCTGTCGCAGCGGGGAGAACCACTGGCCATAGTAGATCAGTTCGGCGTACCGCTGCGCGATCTGGATCTTGTGGT
>JBKJJG010000168.1:0-2531 GCA_046598155.1 bacterium
TTCGCGTCTGGTACGGGAACGCTGCGACCGCCTGGTACGCATTCCGATGCACGGCGCGACCTCTTCGCTCAACGTGTCGGTGGCTGCCGGCGTTCTGCTGTTCGAGGTCCGGCGCCAGATGGGTGCGCGCATGGGGGAGGCCAGGTGAGCCGCCGGCTAACCTTTCCTTGACGCAGCACAACTCGGTTTCTATAATGAGGAAGAACTACGACGATGGACACTTGCTTCCGCACTGCCCGTCTGCAGTCACCCCCAGATTTCTCTGTACCTAACCGGAGGAGATAGCCGGTGACGCTGGTGCGCAGGGAAGGGCTCGGTTACAACGATCTGGTTGACGAAGAGCTGGTAGACCACGCCAAGTCCGGGGACGATCGCGCCGCGGAGTTCCTGATCGGAAAGTACCGCAACTTCGTCCGCGTCAAGGCCAAGGCGTACTTCCTTATCGGCGCCGACCGCGAGGACATCATCCAGGAAGGGATGATCGGCCTCTACAAGGCGATCCGCGACTTCCGGCGCGACAAACTCTCCTCGTTTCGGGCGTTCGCCGAGTTGTGCATAACCCGGCAGATCATCACGGCAATCAAGACCGCGACGCGGCAGAAGCACATCCCGCTCAACTCGTACATCTCGCTGAACAAGCCGATCTACGACGAGGATTCCGACCGCACCCTGCTGGACGTGATCAGCAGCATCAAGGTTAGCGATCCCGAGGAGCTGGTCATCAACCAGGAAGCCTCGGCGACCATGCGTGAGCGCATCCGCAAGAACCTCAGCGAACTGGAGTGCCGCGTGTTGACCGCATACCTGGAGGGCAAGTCCTACCAGGAGATGGCCAACGAGCTCAGCCGGCACGTCAAGTCCATTGACAACGCCCTGCAGCGCGTCAAGCGCAAGCTCGAGCGCAACCTCGAAGACGACGACGCCTGACCGGCCGCTCTATCCGCCTATCCGGCCCATCAAGCACGATACGGGAGAGGCGTCCTGGTCGAGCGCCTGGCCAACTGGACGCCTGTAGGCCGCGGCCTCGAAGCGGGCCTTCATCTGATCGCGCGAGGCTCCGGCGCGCAGCGGCGCCAGTAGGTCTTCCTCGTCCTCTCTCAGCAGGCAGAGGCGCAGCCGGCCGTCCGAGGTTAGTCTGAGCCGTCCGCACCTCGCGCAGAACGGCTCGCTCATGGAACTGATGAGACCGATGCGGCCCGGGGCTCCGGGAAGGCGGTAGGTCCTGGATGGGGCGCTCCCGCTGAGATCGAGCGGCTCGAGGCGCCCAAGCGCCGCCTCGATGCGGGCCCTGGTCTCCTCCGAGGGCACCATGCCCGCCCCCTCGATCCCGGCCAGGGACGCGAACGGCATCATCTCTATGAACCGCACCTCCCACGGACGCTCGAGGGTAAGGGCAGCCAGGGAGACCACGTCGTTCTCGTTGTGGCCTCGGATGACCACCGAGTTGATCTTGATCGGTCCCAGACCGACCTCCTCGGCGCGTTGGACGCCCGCGAGCACGCGCTCCACCTGCCCGCCCCGCGTGATCCGCCGGAACTTCTCCGGGTCGAGGGTGTCAATGCTGACATTGACCCGGTTCAGCCCGGCGGCGGCAAGCGGCCCGGCCATTGGCTCGAGCAGGATCCCGTTGGTGGTCATGGCCACGTCCTTGATGCCTGGGACGGAGACTATGCGCCGGACGAGATCCACCAAGCCCGCCCGGATGATGGGTTCGCCGCCGGTCAGGCGTATTTTCTCAACCCCGAGCTCGGCGGCGATCTCGACAAGGAGGATCAGTTCGTCATCCTGGAGCAGCTCGGCCGGCGGGCGGTGGGAGATCCCCCGCTCGGGCACACAGTAGACGCACCGCAGGTTGCACCTATCCGTGAGGGAGATGCGAAGGTCTCTCAGCGGCCGCCCGTACTGGTCGCGCATTGTTGACCTCATCCTAGCACATTCGTTCCGGGCGGCGCCTCCGTTCCACGCCCGATCCGCGGTGACCCCGGCGGCCGCAGGCCCGGCGCCAACAGGGCCGCGGGCCGGCGGCTGGGGCGTGACAGCCCGGGCCTACCACATGGCGAAGACCCGACAGGGCCCTCCTGATCCGCCCGCCACCTTGGGCGCGCCGACGAAGACCCAGGCGCCGCTGGGCGGGATCTTGGCCAGGTTGGCCAGGTTCTCCAGACCCCATCGGTTGGTGGGCAGCCAGGTCGTGTGGGTCTTGAAGTCCTTGGACGCCCCGAAGTCCAGGCTCAGCGTGTCCACGCCGATCCCGACGGCGTCGCGTTCATTGAGCAGGAACTCGGCCGCGTCAGGATGGAAGCCGGGGAAGTGCATCACCCCACCGGCGTCGGGGTTGCGGAACGCCTTCGAGCTGCCCACTCGGGACTCCCAGCCGCTGTGCATGAACACGGCCGTGCCCTTGGGCAGCCGGCCGTGCCTGCGCTCCCAGGCGCGGATGTCGTCCGCGGTCACCCGCGTGTCGGCGTCCCTGGCCGCCCGCTCGTGGATGTGGATGACGGCGACGGGCGCGATCAGGGTGGAAGGCGGGA
>JBKJJG010000197.1:0-5148 GCA_046598155.1 bacterium
CTCGACCAGCAGTCCGGACAGTTCCCGCAGGAGCTGCTCGGACGTCGTCTGGCTGGCTACGAAGAACAGATGCGGGAGCTGGGCGCAGAACTGGCGCAGCAACTCGGTCTTCCCGACACGCCGCCGCCCGTACAAAACGACCAGCTCGGCGCGCCCGGAGGCCGCCCGCTCGCGTAGGTATCGCAGTTCATCCTCGCGGTTTAGGAAGGCCATCGTGTAATCGTGGTTAGTGTAATCATGGTTACACTAATAGATCCTACAGACTGGGGGTGGGCTGTCAAGGGGCTGAACCAGCCCGGGTGGGCCGGCCTTCATCCGCTACTTGATCAGCCGGCGCCGCATCAGCACAACCGGCAGCGGGAACATCGCCACGGTGACCGTTAGGATCCAGGCAAGGTCCGTGGCATGGCGTGCCTCTACCGTTCCCAACGCCAGCGCTCGGCTGAGGTTCACGACGTGGGAGAGCGGCGTGAACCAGGCCGCGATCTTGACCCACCCCGGCAGCGCGTCGAGAGGGAAGAAGATGCCGCTGAACATGAACATCGGCGTAACGAACAGGGCGAAGTAGAAAGTGAAGTAGTCTATGCTGGGGTTCACCGCGGTGAATGTCATCGCGATGACCGAGAACATCAACCCCGAGAGAAGGAACAGCGGCGGGATCAGCAGCGCCAGCGGTAACCGCACGGTGCCGAACAGCGTGATCACCGCCAGAAACACCGTTCCGTAGAGCACGCTGCGGGTCGCTCCCCACCAGACCTCTCCGATCACCACGTCCTCGACCCCCAGGGGGGTGGTGATGACCGCGTCGTAGGCCTTCTCGTAGTACATCTGCACGTAGGCGTTGTAGGTGCACTCGAACGTGGCCCCGAACATCGCCGCGCTCGCCACGAGCCCGGTGGCGACGAATGTGAGGTAGGGAAGCCCGCCGATGGTGCTGAGGTACGCTCCGATGCCAAACCCCATGGCCAGCAGGTAGATCACCGGCTCCATGAAGTTCACCGCGACGGACTCCGGGAAGATGCGCCTGAAGATGTAGGCGTTGCGCTGCCAGAACCGGAGCGCGCCACGGGGCGAGAAGAAGAGGAATGAAGGCAGGCGCGGTGTGCGCAGCGCCATCAGTCGCGGAGCCTCCTGCCGGTGAGCTTGAGGAACGCATCCTCGAGGGTGGCGCGGCGCAGCGTTGCGGATTCAAGCTCCACACCCTGCTCCCGGATGCGGCGCAGCAGGGCCTCGCCATCCTGCGTGTGGAGCACGAGAAGGTCGTTGTGCACCTCGTGGGTCTCCGCCAGGCTGCCGGCGGCGCCGAGTATCCGTTCCAGGATGCCCGGTCCCTGCCAGTTGGTTCCGGCGGTCCGCAGCTCAACCACCTCGCGGCCCGCGTGGGCGGCGACCAGGTCTGCCGGGGAGCCCTCCGTGACGATGCGGCCCTGGTCCATGATGGCGATGCGATCGCACAGCGCCGCGGCTTCTTCCATGTAGTGAGTGGTGAGGATCTGGGTGACACCCGTTCGCTTGAGCTGCCGCAGTTTCTCCCATGCCAGTTGCCGCGCCTGCGGGTCGAGTCCGGTTGTCGGCTCGTCGAGGACGAGCAGTTGGGGCTGCGGCACGAGCGCCCGCGCCACCATCAATCTCCGCTTCATGCCTCCGCTCAGGTACTCGACCTTGTCCTTAGCGCGGTCGGTGAGCGATACGAACTCCAGAAGCTCGTCGGCCCGCTGCCTGGCCAAGCCCCACGGTATGTCGAAGTAGCGCGCGAAGATCACCAGGTTCTCGCGCACCGTCAGCGCGGTGTCCAGGGTGTTGTCCTGGGTGACGACCCCCAGCCGCGCCTTGATCGCGCGGGGGTGAGTGCGCACGTCCATGCCCAGCACCTGCAGATCGCCCGAGGTCGGGGGCAGCACGCAATAGATCATCTTCATCGTGGTGGTCTTGCCGGCGCCGTTGGGGCCCAGGAAACCGAAGCACTCACCGGGACGAACCTGGAACGAGATGCCGTCCACGGCAGCCAGGTCGCCGTAGCGTTTCAACAGGGCGCGCGCCTGCACGGTAGACATCGTTCAGCGCGTCGGGGTGATCTTGCTGAGACCTCGGGGCCTATCCGGGTTCAGGCCGCGTGCGACCGAGAGGTGGTAGGCGAAGAGGTGCACGGCTGGAGACGCGACGATGGGCACCAGTGGTTCGCTCAGGCCTGTGTGGATGGCCACGTCTCCCGGGTCGTCGTCAAACGTAAAGGTCAGCGTGGTAACCGACCGACCGCGCAACCGGTCGCGGAGGTCAATGAGACCGGCCTTGCCCTTTCCTGGTGGCAGGAGCAGCAGCACCGTGCTCTTCCGGTCGAGGGCAGCGATTGGACCGTGGAGAAGGGCGGCCGCCGAGACCGACTCCGCGGCCGCGTAGGCGGTCTCCTTGAGCTTCAACGCGGTCTCGTCCCCCACGCCCAGCATGTAGCCCCGTGTGGTCACCACCCAGGGATCGCGCCGGGCGCGGCGCCTGGCCAACGACCTGATCACGGCTTCGCGCTCGATCGCCGAGGCGACGGCTTCGGGCAGGCGGGGCAGGACGCGCGCCAGCGCTGCCGACCGTCCCCATCCCGCGACCAGGACGGCAAGCATGGCAAGCGACGACGTGAAGGTCTTGGTGGCAGCCACGCTCAGTTCGGGACCCGCCGCCAGGGGCAGGACGTGATCGCTGCAACCTGCCATCGGCGAGTTGGGATCGTTGGTGATGGCCATGGTCAGGGCGCCCTGCCTGCGCGCCTCGGCCAACACCTCGGTGACGTCCACCGACCGTCCCGACTGCGAGATGCCGATCACCGCCGCAGAGCGCCAGTCCGGCGTGCGGCCGTACAGGGTCGTCACCGACGGCATTGCGGTGCCCGTGGGGACGCGCAGGAAGGTTTCAATCAAGTACTGTCCATAGATCGCCGCGTTGTGCGAGGTGCCGCGCGCGACGAAGACGACGAACGGCGGGCGGCGGCGCTGCAGGGCCCGCACCGCCTCGCGGATCTCGGTCGCGTTCTGGCTCAACATGCGGCCCAGGGCGGCCGGCTGTTCGCGGATCTCGGTGAGCATGGCGTGCGGAAGCGTGCTCATGGATTACGGTTTCGCCGTAGCGCAGGCCGTACCTACCTGTTCGGGCCGCGGTCGTACACCTGCGGGTTCACAACGTGAATGGGGCGTTCTCCCCGGAGCGCGGCCAGCACCGCGTCGGCGCAGGAGCGTTCCATGCGGGCCAGCGTCTCGACCGTGTGCGAAGCCACGTGAGGCGTGGCCACCACCTGATCGAGCCCGGCCAGCGACAGGTCCTGGACCGGCTCGTCCCGGAACACGTCCAACCCGGCGCCGGCCAGGCGCCCCTCGCGCAGGGCCGCCAGCAGCGCGGTCTCATCGAGCACCGCCCCGCGGCTGGTGTTGATGAGGTACGCGGCCGGTTTCATCCGCCGTAGGGCCGCCTCGTCAATCATGCCCCTGGTCGCAGGCGTCAGCGGCACATGGATGGTTACGAAGTCGCTTTCCACCAGAAGCGTGTCCAGGTCGGTAAGCGTAACACCGAGCGAGGCCGCGACCGCGACGTCCGGGAGGATATCGCAGGCAAGCAGCCGCATGCCGAACCCGGCTGCGCGTCGGGCCACTGCCCGGCCGATGGCGCCGAACCCCAGGATGCCCAGCGTCTTGCCGTGGACGTCCACCGTGGGCGGTCGGTCCCATCCGCCGGCCTTGACCCCGCGGTCGAGGGAAGGGATCCTGCGCGCCACCGCGAGGAGCAACGCGATCGTGTGGTCGGCGACGGCGTCAGTGAGCGCGCCGGCGGTGATTGTCACCGGAACACCCCGGCGGGTGGCCGCGTCCAGATCTACGGTCTCGTATCCCACGCCGCGGCGGGCCACGATCTTCAGACGAGGCGCCGCGTCGAGCACGCGGGCGGTGATGAGTTCCATGCCGGCGATGATGGCATCGGCGTCACCCGCGAGGCCGCACAGCGCGTCCTCGGTCAGGGTGGCGCCGGTTGGGTTGGGTATGATCTCGCACCCGGCTTCCCGAAGCAGCCGGATCGCTGCGTCTCCGGTGCGGCCGAAGCCCGGCGCCGAGATCAGCACTTTTGGTCCGTGAGGCACGATCGCGTTTCACTCCCCGCCGGCGCGCTACAGGAATCGCCGCGTCCATCCAGTAATACGATCTTGACGGCACCGGACCTGCCCATATTATGCCGACACCGAGGGAACCTGTGATTCCCGCTGCTCTGATTAGGCCCGATCGCTTGAGGGCGCGCCTCGAGGCGCTGGCCGCGCATGGCGGCGAAGCGTATGGCGGCGAAGCGTCCGGTGGCGATGCGTCCGGTGGCGAAGCGTCCGGTAGTGGTGCGTCCGGTGGCGGTCCTCGGGGCGTCAGCAGGTTTCCCTTCTCCGCGGCCCACACCCAGGCGGTCCGCGTTGTCGCGGCATGGATGGAAGAGGCCGGCCTCTCCGCGGGCTGCGATGAGTTCGGCAACCTGATAGGCATTCGCCCGGGCCGTGGGGATGGGCCCGCCATCATCCTGGGGTCGCACATGGACACGGTGCCCTGCGGCGGCATCTTCGACGGCGCGCTCGGTGTGGTGGCCGGGGTCGAGGTGGCGGCGGTGCTGCACGAGTCAGGCCGCAGATTGCATCACGCGCTGGCAGTCGTGGGGTTTGCCGACGAGGAGGGCCATCAGTTCGGGGTGGGCACGCTGGCGTCGCGGTGCGTGACAGGTGGAATGCCCAGGGAGCGGTTCGCCTCGCTGCGGGGGCGCGACGGCCGTACCCTGGCCGAGTCGCTGGCGGCCTTTGCGCCTGGCCTCCCCTGTTGCGCCTTTCCCGAGCGCGCCGCGGCATACCTGGAACTTCACATCGAGCAGGGTCCTGTGCTGGCGCGGTCCGGCCGCCGCGTCGCGGCGGTGAGCACGATCACCGGCATCGCCCGGACCGTGGTCGTCCTGGAAGGTGAGTCCAACCACGCGGGCACGACCCCGATGACGGACCGCCGCGACGCGCTGGTAGGCGCGCCCGACGTGATCCTGGCGGTAAACGCCCTGGCCCGGGCCGCGGGCGCGCCTGCCGTGGGGACCGTCGGCGCGCTGTCGGTGTCGCCCGGTGCCTCCAACGTGGTGCCCGGCCGCGTGGAGCTCAAC
>JBKJJG010000198.1:0-3387 GCA_046598155.1 bacterium
CTCGAGATCAGGGGGGCCGGCAACATCCTGGGCCCCGAGCAACACGGCCACGTGGCCGCGGTGGGCTTCGATCTTTACTGCCGGCTGCTGGACGAGGCGATCCGCGAATCGCGCGGCGAGATGGTCGAGGAGGCGCGCGATCCGGCGCTCGATCTCGGCGTGGACGCGCACCTGCCCGCTGCGTACCTGCCCGACGAGAACGAGCGCATGGCCTGCTACCGGCGCCTAGCAGCGGCGCGAACCAACGATGAGGCAGAGACCGTGGCCGCCGAGATGGAGGAGCGATACGGCCCACCTCCTCCTGCTGCACGCGCGCTGCTCGACGCGGTGCGCCTGCGGATCGCGGCGCGCGACGCCGGCATCGCCTCGATTGCGCGCCAGGACGGCCGCTTCGTTGTGCGCATGAATGAGGCCAGCCGCTTCGACGCGGCAGCCCAGGATCGGCTCCGCCTCGCGCTGGGTAGCCGGGCCCAGGTCACGGCGACCGGCCTCACGGTACGGGCGACGGGGCAAGATCTCGCCGAGCAGATCGGACCCTTGATCGAGACGCTGGCGCTGCTTGGAAGGCTGGCGGCACGCGACGCGCTGCGGTATGCTGGTTCCGTTCGCACAGAGGAGGGAGTTTCCAGATGAAGCTACGCAACGTCATTATCGCCGTCGCCGTGGTAGTCGCCGTGGCAGCCGCGGGCGCCGGAGCATGGTTTCTGACGAAGGGCGCCCGGCAGGGTTCGGCGTTAGCCGCCCGGGTGAACGGGGACGCGATCTACTGGTCGCAGGTAGATGTCGAGGTAGCCAAGGCCGCTGCCCAGTTTGGGCTGGATCCGGCCAGCGAGGAGTTCAAGAAACAGCGGGGCGAGATCTCCAAGGCGGTGATAGACCAGCTCGTCGCGCAGCGCCTGGTGGTGCAGGAGGGGCGGAAGCTCAACATCGCGGCCGGCGACAAGGAAGTCGAGGAGCAGCTCGCCACGATCAAGCAGCGGTTCCCAGGCGAAGCCGAGTTCACCAGCGCCCTGGCCCGCAACGGCCTGACGCTCGCGGCCCTGCGCGAAATGATCCGCGTCAACCTTACCCAGCGGAACGTGGCGGAGAAAGTGGCAGTGGCAGCCGTGTCGGACGATGAGGTGCGCAAGCTGTACGACACCAACCCGGCGCTCTACGACAAGCCCGCCCAGATCAAGGTCAGCCACATCCTGCTGCGCATGGGCGAGAAGGGCACCGAGTCGGTGGCCAATGCCAAGGTCAAGATCGTCCAGGCCAAGCTGGCCGATGGCGCGAAGTTCGAGGACCTGGCCAAGCAGTACTCCGAGGACCCGGGAAGCGCGGAGCGCGGGGGCGACCTGGGGTACGTAACCAAGGGCACGCTTGTAAAGGAGTTTGAGACCGTTGCGTGGGCGCTCAAGCCCGGGCAGACCAGCGGGCCGGTGCGGACGCAGTACGGCCTGCACATCATCCGGGTCCACGAAACGAAGGCCGCCGAGAAGGGCTCGTTCGAGAAGGTCAAGGAAGAGATCCGCGCGCAACTGCTCGGCTCCAAGCGCGAGAAGGCGTTCGACGCCTGGCTCACCGAGCAGCGGAAGGTGGCCAAGGTCGAGCGGTTCGAGCGGAAGTAGGGCGATGGAGAACGGAACGCTCGATCGGCTCGTCCGGGAGGCCGAGACAGATCCCGCGGTGCTGGCCGTCATGCTGTTCGGAAGCGCGGCGCGCGGCCAGGCGGGAACGGGATCGGATCTCGACGTGTGCCTGGTCATGGATCCCGCCTGCGGCGCCGATGCTTTGGAGCGCCGCCTCCACTACCTGGGCCGGTACGATTTTGACGTCCAGGTGTTCGGTGCCCTGCCGCTGGTGATGCGCTCGCCCGGCGCACCATCGCGGCCTTCGAGGACTTCCGGCACATCCACAAGATGTACCTCGACGCGGTGCTCCATGCTGGATCGTGAGCGCATCCTCGGGCGCCTGGACGACCTGGAACAGTACCTGCGCGAGCTCCGGCAGGTCGCGCCCGCAACCGTCGAGGAGTACCGGCACGTGGCGACCCGCCGGGCGAGGAGGACGACCTCTTCGAGAAGCTCCACGCGGCCGGGGTGCTGCCGGCGGGCCTCACGGAGCGACTGCGCCGCATGAAGGCCTTCCGCAACGTCCTCGTACACGAATACGCACGCGTGGACGACAGCAGGGTATTCGAGATCCTACATACAGGGCTGGGGGACTTCGAGGAGTTCGGGCGGCAGGTCTTGCACACGCTCAGGGAAGACGCGCCGGGCAGCTAACCCCGGCCCCCACACGCAGACCGGAGGCACACCCTCGCATGCGTCATACCTTCGAAGATCTCGTCGCGGTGCTGGCCCGCCTGCGCGGGCCGGACGGCTGTCCCTGGGACCGCGAGCAGACCCACGCCTCGCTCGCGCCCTACCTGCTGGAAGAGACCCACGAGACTCTCGAGGCGATCTCGCGTGGCGACCCCGTTGCGCTGCGCGACGAGCTGGGCGACCTGCTGCTTCAGGTGGTCTTCCACGGGCAGATGGCGCATGAGACCGGCACCTTCGACACAAGCGATGTCGTGGACGGCCTGGTGCGCAAGCTGATCTCCCGCCACCCGCACGTCTTCGGGGACGTGCGCGCCGACACACCGGCCGAGGTCCTGGATCGCTGGCACGAGCTCAAACGCCGCGAGGCGCCCGGGCGGGGGATCTTCGATGGCGTCCCGGCGTCGCTGCCTGCGCTGGCGCGGGCGCAGAAGCTGCTGGCGCGGGCGGTGGGAAACGAGGGCAGCCGCCGGCAGCCGGAAGACATGGCAGAGGCGGCAGCGGCGGTTCGTGACGCGGTACAGGTCTCGGTGGACAGGGCGGTCTCAGCGGTGTCAGCGGAAGGCAAGTCAGGCGCGGCAGGCGCGTTGGGCGATCTGCTCCTCGCGGTGGCGGCGCCCGCGGCTGCCGCAGGAGTGGACGCCGAGTCGGCGCTGCGGGAAGCGTGCGAGAGGTTCGTGGGCCGGCCGCTGCCTTCGGGCTGACCCTCGCCCTCAGCGCTGGGGCAGCCCATAGATGTGTCGGAGGCAAGGGACGGCCTATGAACAACAATGATACCTCCCACGTGAAGAACCTTGGCGATCCAGACCATGGACTTGAGATACGCGAGGACGTGCAAGAGCGGCTGAGGCAGTCCATGGAACGACTCAGCAGAGGCGGGCGCGGCCTACCGGACGACGAGGTGGCGAAGCGGCTCGGATTGAACTGGTGATAGCCTACCAGGTAAGGTTCCTGCCCGCTGCTGCCGACGAGCTTGCCTCCCTCAACGGGCCGGCCGCGCAGGTCATCACCGTCCACCTCGTGGGCCACCGTGCGGGTATCTACAGGTCTCGTACCTCGGGGTGATATAGACCACTGCGGTCAG
>JBKJJG010000268.1:0-8337 GCA_046598155.1 bacterium
GCCCACAAGGTGCTTGAGCAGGACGCTCTTTCCACAGCCGCTGGGGCCCATGATTACCTGGATCTCGCCGCGGCGGACCTCCAGGGAGATGCCAGCAAGCGCCACGGCCGGGCCGAATGATTTCCAGAGATCCGACACGACGATGACCGTTTCGCCCAGCATGCCCGAGGACTGAGGTTCTATCACCGCTTCCATGTTCATGGTCCCATGTGGCCGCCCGGCCTAGAAGAAGATCAGGTCCAGGAAGTAATTGAAGACGAGGACTAGGACGATTGCCACGACGACCGCGCCCGTTGTCGCGCGCCCCACGCCGTCCGCGCCGCCGGTGGCGTGTAGGCCCCGGTAGCAGCCCACCGAGGCGATGATCAGCCCAAAAAACACTGCTTTGATCAAGCCGACCACGATATCGTACGGCCAGAGAAACCGCTGGAGCGACGACAGAAAGGCGCCGCCGCTGATCCCGGCGGCGGTGGCCACGGCATATCCCCCGGCCCCGCCCACGACGTTTGCAAAGACGGTCAGGATCGGCAGCGCCAGTGCCGCCGCAGCCAGCCGCGGGACCACCAGGTAGCGCACCGGATCGGTGGCCAGCACTCGCAGAGCATCAATCTGCTCCGTGACGGCCATCGTGCCGATCTCCGCGGCTATGCCCGCGCCCACTCGTCCGGCCGCGGTGATCGCGGTGAAGACCGGCGCGGCCTCGCGCGCTATGGAGAGACCCACCAGCCCGCCGACGAAGCCCTGAGCGCCGAAATCCGCCAGCTGCCGCGCCGACTGAAAGGCCAGGACCATGCCCGCGAAGGCGCCGGTGATCAGAACGACCGGTATTGATTCGACGCCGATGCGGTTGAGCTGGACCACCGTCTCGCGGATCTCCAGCCGGCCGCGGAGCACCCAGCGGAGCGCCGCGGCAAGCATCAGGGCGGCCTGGCCTAGTTCGGACAGGCCGTGGAGGACCGCTCTCCCAAGCGCGGCGACCGGCGACCGCGATCCTCTGGCGCTAGAGGGGTTCTCCCGCATACTCCCGATTTGTTCGGTGTCCTGGCACGCGTTTCCCCTGCGCGGGGCCCGCCGCCACGGCCAGCCGTTTGCGATTGACGGTCTCATGCCCGCGTGCTATACTCCGCACGGTTTAGCAGCCGAAAGTAGAAGCCATCCGCTTCTCACCCGGGCGCTCAAGAGGTACCGCGATGCGACCCGGGTCGCTGTGGCAGCGGCGCGAATGTGGGGATGGCACCTGCCGTCCCCTTTCTGCTTTTCGGGCTGCGGGCCGACCCCTAGCACGGGGGCCAAGGAGGGCGAGAGAGCATCGAACGCGAGACAAGGATCAACGACCGTATAAGAGTCCGAGAGGTGCGATTGATCGGTCCCGGCGGCGAACAGCTGGGAATCGTGCCCACACGCGAGGCGCTTGCGCGGGCCCAGGAGCACACACTGGACCTCGTGGAGGTAGCTCCCACGGCGTCCCCGCCCGTGTGCAAGATCATGGACTACGGGCGGTACAAGTACGAGCAGAGCAAGCGCGACCGGGACGCCCACCGCAAGTCGCGCGGCGGCGATCTCAAGGGCATGCGGATGAGCCCGAAGATAGGCGAGCACGATTTCCAGGTCAAGATCCGCCGGGTGATGGAGTTCCTCAAGGACGGCGACAAGGTCCGGGTCGCGATGTGGTTCCGCGGGCGGGAGATGGCCCACCCCAAGGTGGGGGAGGCGTTGCTCCAGCGGCTGGCCCTGGTAGCGGCAGAAGTCGGGACGGTCGAGGGAGCGCCCAAGTTGGAAGGCAGGAACATGATCATGCTCCTGGCCCCTCGCAAGGGGTAGGAGACGGGAGAGGGAGCGGTGGCAAAGACAAAGCGACACCAGGGCGCCGCGAAGCGCATTGGAACGACGGGGTCGGGCCGCCTGACGCGGGGGCGCCAGCACGGCGGGCATCTCAAGGTTAAGAAGAGCCCCAAGCGCAAGCGCTCTCTGCGCGCCGTGGTTTTCGTGCACGCCAGCGATGAAAAGCGGTTGCGGCGGTTGCTCCCCGGCCTGTAGCGCTTCGGGGATCCGCCAGGCAGTCTTCTAGCGGAAGGTGGGTTGGTCATGGCACGCATCAAGCGCGGCGTAACAGCACGTCGCCGTCACAAGAAGATCCTGCGGCTGGCGCGGGGGTACCGGGGCGGCCAAAGCCGGTGGTACCGCCTGGCCACGCAGTACGTGACACGCGCTCTGGCGCAGGCATTCGCGGGCCGGCGCCTGCGCAAACGGCAGTTCCGGCGGCTGTGGGTTGTTCGCATCAACGCCGCCGCGCGCGGGAGCGGCGTTTCGTACAGCCGGCTGATCAGCGGCCTACGCAAGGCGGGCGTAGGCGTGAATCGCAAGGTCCTGGCCGACCTGGCGGTGAAAGACCGGGCGGCCTTTGACGCGCTTGTCGCGCGCGCCAAGGCACACCTGGAGTCCTAGCCACCGACTCCCTAGATGGTTCGCCAGTTCGCGCTGGCTCGATATCCCTGGTTAGGGCGGCTGACCCTCAGCCCCTCCCAGACCATTATCATCGGTTTCATAACGATCATCCTGGTGGGCGCAGCGCTGCTCAGTTTGCCTGCTGCCTCCGAGTCGGGCCGCCCCACGCCGTTTCTCACCGCGCTGTTCACCGCCACGTCGGCGACCTGCGTCACGGGCCTTGTCGTGGTGGACACCGCCGATCACTACTCGACATTCGGCGAGGTGGTGATCCTGGTGCTGATACAGCTTGGGGGATTCGGGTACATGACCTCGTGGGCGATCCTGGCCCTCATACTCGGGTGGCGGATCGGGCTGCGGGAGCGGATCATTCTCACCGAGTCCCACAACCTCTACGACCTCGGGGGCGTGGTGCGGTTCACGCGTCGCCTCATCCTGATGGCAGTGACGATCGAAGCCATCGGCGCGGCGCTGCTGACCCTGCGCTGGCTGGGCGAGGAGCCCTTCGGGCGCGCGCTATACATGGGGGTCTTCCACAGCGTCTCTGCGTTCAACAACGCCGGTTTCGACCTGATGGGTGGCTTCACCAGTCTCACCGCGTACGCCCGCGACCCGGTGGTGTCCGGGGTCATCGCCGGACTCATCGTTCTTGGCGGCCTCGGGTTCGCGGTGCTGTTCGATCTGCGCTCGCGGCACCTGACGCTGCACTCGAAGACGGTGCTGCTGACCACGGGGATGCTGATCGGCGCCGGGTGGGCGTTGATCGCGCTGCTTGAGTTCACCAACCCCAATACTCTGGGATCCCTGCCGGCTCCGGCGCGTCTGCTCGCGGCCTTCTTCCAGGCGGTGACGCCCAGGACCGCGGGATTCTCCACGATTGACATCGGCTCGCTGGCGCAGCCGACGCTGGTGCTTCTCGTCACCCTCATGTTCATTGGCGCCTCCCCTGGAGGCACCGGCGGAGGCATCAAGACGACGACGTTCATCGTACCCCTGGCCGTGATCCTGAGCACCATCCGGGGAACCGGGGATCCGGTGTTGTTTGGGCGCCGGATCATGGCCCAGAACATCAACAAGGCCCTGACCATAGCGTTCGTTTCCGTGGCATTCGTGGTTACGATGTCGGTCCTCCTGACCCTGACCGAGGGCGTGGAGTTCCTTCCGGCGCTGTTCGAGATCACGTCCGGCTTCGGTACGGTGGGACTGAGCACCGGCCTGACGCCACACCTTTCGCCGTGGGGTAGAATCATCGTAATCCTGACCGTGTTCAGCGGCCGCGTCGGGTTGCTGACGGTTGCGTTCGGGCTGACCCGGCGGCACCGGCCGTCCCGGGTGCGCTATCCTGAGGAGAGACTGTTCGTAGGGTAACGGTAGGGTAACGAAGGGAGCCCAGCGCCGCGCGGCGGCCGACACATCCGGGCGGGTGGAGATGACGATGAGCGAATTTGCGGTGATTGGAATGGGACGGTTCGGGCGGAGCGTCGCGACGACGCTGCACCAGTTGGGGCACCGGGTGCTCGCGATCGACGAGAAAGAGGACTCGCTCCGGCGCATAGCCGATGACGTGACGCACGCGGTGCAGTTGGACTCAACGGATGCCGAGGCGCTCAGGGGCCTTGGGATTGCGAACATGGACGCGGTGGTCGTCGCGATCGGCGCTGCCATGCAGGAGAGCATCCTGACCACGCTGATCCTCAAGGAACTCGGCTGCAAGAAGATCGTGGCCAAGGCCTCCAACGACCTGCAGGGCAAGGTTCTGGAGCGCGTCGGCGCTGACGCGGTCATCTACCCAGAACGCGACATGGGCGTGCGCATCGCCCACACCCTCTCGTCGCCTGGAGTCCTTGACTACATTGAGATCTCCCCGACGTTCTCGATCGAGGAGCTCAGCGTTCCCGATCGCCTAGTAGGACAGACGCTGGGACGGTTGGATCTCAAGGCCCGTTTCGGCGTCAGCGTGTTGCTGATCCGCCGGGACAGCCAGCTCTTGATCTCTCCCGACCCGGACACCGGACTTCAATCCGGGGACGTGCTGGTCGTGGTAGGGGAGAACCGGCAGCTCACCAGGCTGGAGACCTTGCTCTAGCCAACTGACGACGTGATCACCTCGACGCGTCACCCTCTTGTGCAGGCGATGCGGCGGGCGGGTGAGCATCCGCGCCGCGATCCCGAACGGCGGATCGTGCTGGATGGGCCGCGCCTGATCCAGGAAGCCCTCGATGCCGGAATCGTGGTCGAGGCCGCGCTCATTGCCGGCGACGAGCCGGACCCCGCGGGATCGCCGCTGGGCGCGCGTCTGCTGGCCGCCGGCGCGCGCGTCTGCCAGGCCACCCCGCGCGTCGTGCAGGCCGCCAGCCGCGTGGCGACATCTCAGGGAGTCGTAGCCCTGGCCCGGCGTCCGTCCATGCCGGACGCGACAATCCTGGCTTCGCCCGGGCTCCTGCTGCTGGTGGCCGACGGGATCCAGGATCCTGGAAACCTCGGTACCATGATCCGGACCGCGGCCGCGGCTGGGGCTTCGGCGGTCGCGGTAACCGAGGGCACCGCCGATCCGTTTCAGCCCAAGGTGTTCCGCGCCACCATGGGGGCGGCCTTCAGGATCCCGGTGCTTGGGCTCGACGGTCCGGCGCTGCGGGCGGCGCTCGTCGCCCACGGTGTCCGCGTGATCGTGGCGGACGCTCGAGGAGATCAGGACTACGCCTCTGCGCCCGTTGATCCACCGCTGGCGATCGTCGTTGGGAACGAGTCCGCCGGGCCCGATCCGGCGTGGTTCGATCTCGGGACGCGCGTCCGCATTCCACTGCTAGGGCCGGTGGAGTCGCTCAACGCCGCGGTGGCGGCGGGCGTGCTCCTCTACGAGGTCGTCCGCAGGCGCGGCGCCGTGCCCGCGGATCCGTGACCGGCCTCTCTCCCGCTTGTCAGCCGCTTTCGGCCTGTGCTATACTCACGGCAAGCGCACGGCAGTAGCTGGAACCCTGATCTGGCGCGAGTTTCAGGTTGTTTCTCCGGACGATCAGAGGAGGGCCGTGGACCAGGTCTGGTCGGCAGAGGCGTTGTGGCGGCTCTTCGAATCTACCGGCTCGATCTGGGCATACCTGGCATATCGGCACGGCCGCCAGGCGATGAAGGAGAGGAGTACCGCGGGGTCGGCTCGATTACCCGTGTGGCCCCAAGTCGCGCGGGAGTAGGGAGGGGGGCCCCAGACTGCAAGCCCCTTCGAGCACGTGCCGTCGGGAAGTTCGCTCCTGAGCCGCCGGGTTGAACGCGCAACGGCGCCACTAGACCCGGCCGGAGACCCACCGTTATCCGGGAAAGAGGGACCGGGCCGCAGTGTGCGCCCGGCCGATGAGGGTGGTATCGCGGAAGCGAGGCGCTTTCGCCCCTGGGGGCGGAGGCGCTTCGGCATTACCCAGGAGGCGTTCCATGCCTGACGATGTTGACCGGCTCGTGACCCAGACGATCGAGGCGCTCCAACGGGTGACGACACCCGAGGAACTGGAGGGTCTGCGCCGCCGCGTGCTGGGGCGCCGGGGGGAGATCGCCGCGCTGCTCAAGGGCCTCCCTGCCCTGAGCGGGCCTGAGCGCGCGTCACTCGGCGCGCGCCTCAACCGCGCCCAGGAGGCACTGCTGGCGGTGTTCGACGGCCGCGCGGCTGAACTCGCCGCCGCCGGGGAGGCAGAACGCCTGGCAGCCGAGCGGCTCGACGTGTCGATGCCCGGCCGGCGCGGGCCGCTGGGCCGCCGGCACGTGCTTCGGCGCACGCTGGATGAGGTCGAGCGCATCTTCATCGGACTCGGGTTCGAGATCGTTGAGGGAACCGAGGTGGAGACCGACGAGTTCAACTTCGGACGCCTCAACATGCCGCGTGACCACCCGGCCCGCGACACGCAGGACACCTTCTATCTCGGCGACGATCTGCTGCTGCGCACGCACACCACCGTGGTGGACGCCAGGGTGATGGTGGGACGGACGCCGCCGATGCGCATCGTCACCAGCGGAAGGTGCTATCGCCGGGACCCCGTGGACGCCACCCACATGCCGGTGTTCCACCAGGTGGACGGGTTCATGGTCGGCGAGGCGATCACGTTCGCCAACGTCAAGGGCGTGCTGGCCGCGTTCGCGCGCGAGATGTTCGGGCCCCAGACCCAGATGCGTTTCCAGCCCAGCTATTTCCCGTTTACCGAACCCAGCGCCGAGCTGGCGGTGTTGTTCGAGGGGCGGTGGTTGGAGCTGGGCGGCTGTGGTATGTTCCACCCCAAGGTGCTGGAGATGGCGGGGATAGACCCTGAGCGGTACACGGCTCTCGCGTTCGGCCTGGGAGTTGACCGGCCGGCCATGGTGCGCTACGGGATCCCCGACATCCGCCTGCTGTGGGAGAACGATCTCAGACTGCTGGAGCAGTTCTAGATGCGCGCCCCGCTGTCGTGGCTGAGAGAGTACGTGGAGTTGCCCGAGCCCACCGAGGCACTGGTCGAGCGCCTGCCCATGCTGGGCATCGGGGTTGAGGGTGTCGAGCGCGCCGGGGGAGACCTGGTGCTGGATCTCGAGATAGCCTCCAACCGGCCAGATCTATTGAGCATGATCGGCATCGCCCGCGAGCTGGCAGCGTGGGGTGGCGGCGAAGTTACTCTGCCCGCCGACGATCTCCGCGAGGATGACCCGTCCGCCGCCTCCATGACGGCGGTGGAGATCGCCGATGCGTCGCTGTGCCCGCGCTACGTGGCCCACGTGATCACGGGCATCACGGTTGGTTCCTCGCCCCCTGCCATCGCCTCCCGGCTGGAGGCGGCCGGCATCCGATCTGTGAACGCCGTGGTGGACGCGACGAACTACGTGATGCTGGAATGGGGGCAGCCCCTGCACGCATTCGACCTCGACCTGCTCGAGGGACGCCGGATCATTGTGCGACCGGCTGCTGCCGGCGAGTACCTGGTGACGCTGGACGGCGTAGGACGCACCCTCGACCCCGAGATGCTGGTGATCGCGGACGCACGCCGTCCCGTGGCCCTGGCCGGCATCATGGGCGGCGCCGAGACCGAGATCGGCCCGGGGACCCGCACGGTGCTGCTGGAAGCGGCGTCGTTTGCGCCATCCAGCGTGCGCCGCACCAGCCGGCGCATAGGCCTGCGCACCGAGGCCAGCGCACGGTTCGAGCGCGGGGTGGATCCCGAAGGGGTCGCCCGCGCAGCGCGCCGGGCCGCCGGGCTCATAGCCGGCCTCTCGGGGGGACGGGTCCTGCGCTTTGGGGTGGACGTTTATCCGGCGCCGTCGCCCAGGCCGACAATCAGGCTGCGGCTCCGGCGGTTGGCGCGAGTCCTGGGCGTGGAGATACCCGAGGGGGAGGTCGTGGCGGTCCTTACCCGGCTCGGTCTCGAAGTGCGCCAGGAGGGGGATGCCGTCTTTGCCGTGCCCCCGGTTGGCCGAAGGGATCTGGAGCGAGAGGAAGACCTGGTCGAGGAAGTGGCACGCCACCACGGCTACGACCGGATTCCAGAGACGATGCCGTGCGAGGTTATGCAGCAAGGACGCCGCCCGGTCACGCTGGAGGCCGAGGCCGCGGCGCGTGACGCGCTCGTGCGGGCCGGCCTGACCGAGGCGATGACGCTGTCGCTCATCCACCCCCGCGCGTTGGACCGGTTAGGGGTCGCACAGGACGATCCGTGGCGCCTGGCCGTGCCCATCTCCAACCCGCTCACGGCCGACCACACCCACCTGCGGCCCGCTCTGCTGCCGGGACTGCTGGAGGCAGTGCGGGTCAACGTGGCGCGGCGGCGGGGAGCGATCCACCTGTTTGAGATCGGCCGCACCTTCCGGGTCGAAGGCGGCGCTGTGCAAGAGCGGCGCGCGCTGGCGATTGCGATGCGCGGGGCGTGGCTGGCCGGGTTCTGGGAG
>JBKJJG010000084.1:0-6032 GCA_046598155.1 bacterium
TTGGGAGCCGCGCCGGCGGGTTCTACACAGAAGAGATCCGAGCGTCCGGCGAGAGGAAAGGATTCCGCCTGGTGACGCTTGACGGCCGCTCTGCCGTCTTCGCGCACGTGGGACTGCTCGCGCGCACGGCCCACCGCGTCGGGCGGTACGGCGTGGACACCTCAGTGCTGGAGCGCCTCGGTCTGTCGGCCGTGAAGCAGGCGGCAGGGTGCTCGACGAGGTCGCATCCGGTCCTGCGCCGATAGTGGCGACGATCACCCGTTCTCAGCACCCATGGGCCGACGCCTTCAAGATACTGCCACAGGCCGAGGTCCTGGAGCTGACTCCGGCGAACCGCCAGCAGGTTCTCGGGGCTGCCCGGACGTGGCTGAGAGCCAGGGGGCTTCTGGGGTAGGCGGCGCGGGCACCGGCGGACAACCGGCCCTCGTGCGGGCGTCTGGCTGTGACCACCGCTCGCTCAGTCGGTATCAGAACCGACTCGCAGGTCCCGGTGCCGCGGGCCGCCAGCCCGTTCAATCGCGATGAAGTGTCTGTCGCCTACGTGCCACACATTGTGTCCACCAGAGGCGGCCGCTGCGGCGATCATGAGATCCACGGTCGGGACACGCTGCCCTCGCCGCGCGAGAGCCCGGCCAAGTGTACCGGCACGCGCGCAGACGTCCCAGCCTATCGCGACAGCCTCCAGCGCCTGGAGGCGCTCGATGGCCTGTGCATCGAGGGAACGCGCGGGATTCAGCCCCACAAGCAGCTCGGTCAGCACCGGGGCGACTGTGACCACGACTCCTTCTTCGAGCGCCACCTGGAGGGCCAGCTTCACGCGGGGGTCGCCCTTGGGTCTGAAGAACTCAATCCAGGCGGACGTGTCAACAAGCGCGGGCACGCTAGCGGCCTTCCCGCATGGCCTGTAGCTCGCGCCGCGTCAGCCGAATTGGGATCTTACCGGCGAAGGTCGCGAGCTCGGCCGCTTTGCGCCGGCGGACGAGCTCTGCCAGGGCGGTCTCGATAGCGGCTCGCTTCGTGCGCGCGCCTGTCAGCCGCTTAGCTTCTGCGAGCAGGTGATCGTCCAGTTGCACCATCATCCGAGGCATCGGACATACACCTCCTCATACACCACAGAATACATCATACGCTGCGTGAATGCGGGGGGCAAGCTGTTCCCCTGGCATCGAAAGGGACGGAGAGGATCCCCCGCCCCCCCCGCTTTCGTACTCAGGAAGGTGCCTCAGCCCCTGTTTAATCGCGCGCTATCGAGGAGGAAGACGGGACCACCGCAGCCTCCACCCAGAACACCTACTCTCACATTCTGGCTGGGATGAAGGAGCAGGCTGCCCGAGCGATATCCGAAATGCTCAGAGATGGCAAGAGGGGAACAGGCGGGTAGCAGCAGAGAGCCCACTGGCTGAAATGCAGTCCTGATGGGCTCTACCCGCCCCCCGGTATGGCTGAGATGCGCACCCTGCCGGGCTGGAGAACTACAAACCTACCTCGTACCTTCTCGCCGAGCCGGTCTACCGCCTCAAGCACGTCACCAGGGAGCCTGTTTCGCGCTCGCGCAGAGTAACGAATGTAAATGATACCAACGGTCCCCAGACCGTGCGCGTAGACGAAGCGCCCAAAATCCCTGTCCTCGGTAACGAGAACTCGCTGTTCGCGAAGGGCTAGATCAATGACCTGTGCGTCCGTCGCGCGTGGTGCGGCTTCGGCTATAGCGACGACATCGAGGCCTGCGCTGCGAAGGGCATTCACGACAGCGAAGTCAACGCTTTCGTCCGCCAGGAAGAGCACCAACGCGGGCGCCTACGACCCGAGCGTCAGGACCTCTTCATGGGCCAGCGAGTCGGCCGCGTAACGAAGGGCCGCCTGGACGTCCTCGAGAGTCAGGCGCGGATACGCGCCCAGGAGGTCTGCTTCCGTCGCTCCCTCGCTCAGTTTTCGGAGGATCAGTTCCACAGGGATTCGCGTCCCACGGATCACAGGTTTGCCCATCATGACATCAGGATTGATCTCGATGCGGTCCATGGCGGTCATTGAACTCACCTTGGTACGGTAACGCTTCCCCTCGTTGCCCTTAGGATAGTGGATAGGCAACGCGTTGGCGAGGAGGGAGTCAGACCACCGCCCGACCTCCGAGGGATACCAAGAGGGTGGCAGGAGGGTTCTGGTGGGCCCTGAGGGACTCGAACCCCCGACGCGCGGGTTAAAAGCCCGCCGCTCTACCCGCTGAGCTAAGGGCCCAACACCTGGACGGGCGGTCTACCGGCAGAAAGTATATCACGCCCCTGCCCGTCAAGATGCTCCAGAAGCGCCCAGGCAAACTCCTCGGTGCGGTCGAGCACCCCGGGGTCAACCCTGTCGAATGTGTCGGTAGGCCGGTGCCAGTCGGGCAGCACGCCCTGTGGTGTGAAGTTGATCAGCGCCAGCGAACGGCAGCCCGCCGCGGCAAGCGGCGAGTGTTCGCTGAACAGCCCGCGGTAGTAGTGCTCGTAGACGCCAAGGTCCGGGCGGGCCGTGGCCACCGCGCGCGCCGCGGCCAGCAGCGAGGGATCTGCGTGCATCGGCAGCAGCACGTGCTCCGCCGTGATCAGACACGGGCCGGTCCCGGCTCCGGCGATGTTGTCGAGAATCAACCAGTCGGCGTCCCTCAGTTCGGGGTGCTCCTCCAGCAGCCGCACCGGGCCGGTAGCGCCTGTCTCCTCAGCGCCGGAGTTCAGCAGCCATACCTCTGTGCTGGCCAGCGGTGAAGCCTGGAGCCTAGCCGCCAGGGCAAGGACCGCGGCTGCGCCCGAGGCGTTGTCGTTGGCCCCGTGTACATACCGGCTGAACTCGGGCTGCAGGGTGACGAGGAAGACGATGGCCACGATCGCCGCGGGCAGCAGGGTCAGGCGTAGCCCGACAATCTCGGGCCGGAAGGATCCCAACACAAACAGGCATGCCAGCACGACAAACGAGATCACGCCCAGCGTGGTCAATCCCTGGAACAGGCGAAACGCCAGCGGCGAGGCCATCGCGATGGGAGTCCGGTGAGTGTCCACATGCCCGCTGACGACGACGGTGCGTCTGGGCTCGCCGCGCGGACGGGCGGCCGCGTAGACGTTCTGTGAGGCGCCCTTGGGCGTCAGCCAGGCCAGCGGGTTGGGGCGAAAGGCGAGCTGCAGCAGGATCGAAACCGTTACGGTCAGGGCGATGGCAGCCGCCACCAGTCTCCCGGCGTCCAGCCCTCCCACTGCAAGCCCTCCGGCCAGGGCAGGAGAGATGTGGAATTTGAGCAGGCCGATCAGCATCAGCCCCGCGCCGATAGAGAAGGGCGCCCATCCTGAGCGCGCGGCGCGGAACGGCTGCACGCGCACGTCGTAGCCTAGGTCGCGCAGCACCTGTGCGCAGTAGTCCGAGGCGCGGCGCTCCTGCTCCGTGCAGGATCCCCTGGGACCGATGGTAACCGACAGGTGCTCGACGTGCCTCAGCGCGTCCCGGCTCATGGTTCGTGGCCTCCGACCGTGCCCCCGGCCGGGCCGCCGCGCGCAGCAGCAGGTCGCCACCACATCACAATCTCGCGCGCGACCACCACCGCCGGCACCGCGAAGAACATCCCGACCAGCCCGAAGAGCTGCCCCAGCGCCAGCAGCGCGACGATGATCGCCAGCGGGTGGATGCGGGTCATGCGGCCGAGCACCAGCGGCACCAGGACGTTGGCCAGCAACTTCACCACCGTCACCACCAGCAGCGCCCACGCCCAGACCATGCCGCCCTCCGGCGCGGCCGCCAGCAACGCCACGCCGTAGGTGGCGAAGCCGCCGATGTAGGGGATGGCCTCGGCCACGCCGGCGAATACGCCGATCGCCAGCGGACCCGGCACGCCGGCCAGCGCCAATCCGGCAGCGGTCAGGACGCCAACGATCGAGCTGACCACAACCTGGGCCCACAGTCCCCACCGCAGGGTGGTCGTGAGCGTGGACAGCAGCGCCTCCAGGCGCGCGCGGCCGGGTGCGGACACCAGTGAGAGGACGGATGCCCGTGCCTGCCGGTAGTCCAGGAGCACGAAGTAAACCGCGAAGGGCACCAGCAGCAGGAGGTACGCCTGGCCGATGCTCCGGGCGGCCAGGTTGACGGTCCGCGTGACCGCGACGTTCGCGGCGGTAATCGCCGCTTCTCCGGCGCGCTCCCAAGCTGTGCGCAGCAGTTGCGGAAAGGCGGGTTCGGCCACCCTCGCCTGCCAGCCGGACAGGAACTCGGTGACCGTGGCGATCCCCTGCGGCGCCAGGGCCAGCAGCACCTGCCCTTGATGAATGACCCAGGGGATGACGCTCATCAGCCCCAGCACGAGCGCAGCGGCCAAGCCGAGCAGCGTGAGCGCTGCCGCAGCGCCGCGCGAAAGGCGGGCGCGTGTTTCCAGCCAGTCCACCACAGGGAAAACCGGGAAGGTAATAACGCCAACGACGATGGCCGTGGCCACCAGGGTGCTCAATCGTCCGAGCACCCAGGCGGCTGCGAGCAGGCCGGCAGCCCAGAGGGCGGGGCGGAGCCACGAACGGTCCATGGTCCGCAGATTCAGCGCGGGCGGTCTTCTACCGCCTCGGCTCCAGCGAGACGTTCCACAGGTGGTGCGACGGCATGCCCAGGTACCCCTTCATCTCGGGCCGGTGGACGTGCATGAAGAACCCATCGCCGAGTTTCACGGTGGGCACCTCGTTCCAGAACAGCGTCTGCGCGCGGCGCCAGAGGTCCATCCGGACTTTGGGGTCGCTGTGCCGCCGCATCAGCGTCAGGATCGCCTGCATGTCGCGGCTCTCGTACCAGCCGGCGAAAGCGGTGCTCAGAACCAGCAGGAACGTGGGGTCGGGCACGGCCGTGAACGTCGTGATCATTACCTCCCAGCCCTCGGTCCGGGCGCGGCGGGTCAGCACCGTTGCCCAGTCCATGAACTGCAAATCTACGTTGAACCCGGCCCGCTCGAGCATCGGCTTGGCCGCGGTCGCGGAGTTGGCCGCCCAGAGCGATTCGGCGGTGACGAGGAAGCGAATCGGCTCTCCTTTGTATCCGGACTCGGCCAGGAGCCGGCGGGCCTGCTCAGGGTTCTTCTGGTTGAAGAACTCCTTGCCGGCATCGGACCACATGTAGTGTTCCTTGGGCATCAAACTGGAGTCGAGGCGGTAGAACAGCGGATGGCCGTAGGACACCTTCATGATCGCCTCGGCGTCCAGCGTTGCCAGCAGAGCCTGGCGGACCTTCGGGTTGGTGGTGGGACCGGTGCGCTTGTTCAGGACGAACGCCAGGAAGCTGGGCACCGGGCCACGGAACGGCACCGCATTCGGTTCGCGGCGGAGCCGCTCGTAGTCGTCGGCCGATACCAGCTCGGCAAACTGGTACTCGTTGCGCTGCACGCCGGCCACCCTCACCGCGGCGTCGGGGACCGGGACGAAGGTGATCCCGTCCAGGTACGCGGTCCGGCGGCCGCTCATGCCGTCGGGCGTCTCGGTGCGCGCGGCGTAGCGGTCGAACCGCTCGAAGCGCAGGTGCCGATCGGGCACGTGCTCGACGAACCGAAACGGCCCGGTGCCGATGAACTTGCGCAGTGGGCCGGTGCCGGTCTCGTCCACGATCTCCTTGGGGTAGATCGCCGCGAACTGCGTCCACCAGGCCAGGTCCGCGGGAAGCAGGGAGTACGGATCCTTCAACTTGAACACGACCGTGAGCGGATCGGGCGCGGTCAGAGACTCGACGTTGGCGAAGAGCGCGCGGCCGCGGACCGCCATGCGACCCCAGCGGGTGAGTGAGGCCACGACGTCGTCGCCGGTCAGGTCCCGGCCGTGGTGAAATGGCACTCCCTTGCGGAGCGTGATTGTGTGGGTCCTACGATCCGGAGAGTGAGTGTACCGGTCCGCGAGCATCGGGACCGGCTCGAGCTTGCTGTTCACGATCAACAGCAAGCTCGAACACGTGGTGCATCGTGTACGAGACGACCAGCGCCGTGGTGGCGTGCGGGTCGAGCGTCCCCCCCTCGCTCTGGAGCGCGAACGTCAAAATGCCTCCGCGTC
>JBKJJG010000032.1:0-7441 GCA_046598155.1 bacterium
CTGGCGCTTTCGCTGACACCTACTCCTTCGGCCGACCGAGCCAAGACCTCGGTCGTGTTCTCCACGGCCAACGTGCCCGGCGCGCTCTATCGCGCGCTCGGGGCGTTTGCCGAGCGCGGCATCAACATGACGAAACTCGAATCGCGTCCGCGGCGTGACCGCCCATGGGAGTATCTGTTCTACGTGGACATAGAGACGCACCGTGATTCGCCTGAGGGCCGCGCCGCGCTGGAAGACCTGGCCCGCGTGTCCGCGTTCCTCCGCGTGTTGGGATCCTACCCAAGGGCAGAGGGGTGAGCGCCGCCTGGCCTCGCGTGGCGCCCGCCGGGGACCGCGGGCTCCTAGTGGAGTTCGCCCCTGAGCTCTCGCCGGAAACAATCGCAAGGGTCCACGGCGCCCACCGTCTCCTGGGAGATCTGCCCGGCGTGGTGGAGACGGTCCCGGGGCTCCGGTCGGTGCTGGTTGTATACGACCCGCTGGCGGTTTCCTTCGACGAGATCGCCGGACGCGCCGAAGCATGTGCCCGGGCAGCGCCGCCGGTGCCTGCTTCGGACGGGGCCCTGGTGGAGGTCCCGGTCGTCTACGGCGGCACAGCCGGGCCGGACCTGGAAGCGGCTGCGCTGGCCTGCGGCCTGAGTCCGTCCCAGATCGTTGAGCTGCACAGTGGGACGGACTACCTGGTCTACATGCTCGGGTTCGCACCCGGCTTTCCGTATCTGGGGCTGCTGGCGCCGCAACTGCGGATGCCGCGCCGCCCGACGCCCCGTATCCGCGTGCCGGCCGGCAGCGTGGCCGTCGCCGACGCGTTCAGCGGCATCTACCCTCAGGAGACCGCGGGCGGCTGGCACCTCCTGGGCCGCACCCCGCTGCGCCTGTTCGACGCCCGGCGTGCCCAGCCGTGCCTGCTGCAGCCAGGCGACCGGGTGCGGTTTGTGCCTGTCGCCGGCGGTTCCGCGGCGTTGGAAGCGGCTGCGCCCGACGCGAATGCCAGCGGTATGACGCCCATCAGCGCGCCCGGTCGTCCGGTCTTCGAGGTGCTGGAACCCGGTTTGATGACAACCGTGCAGGACCGCGGCAGGGAGGGGTGGCGGAAGTTCGGAGTTCCCGCCTCCGGCGCGCTGGACCGTCCTGCGCTGGACGCGGTCAACCGCGTGCTGGGCAACCTGCCGGGCGCCGCGGCCATTGAGTTGACGTTTCCCGGCCCGAGGCTGCGCGTTCTCTCCGAGACCGAGATCGCCGTCGCCGGCGCCGACCTCACCGCCCTGGTCAACCGGACCGCGCTTGACCCGGGGGAGCCGGTTCGGGTGCGTCCCGGCGATCTGCTCGAGTTCGAACCGCCGCGATGGGGTCAGTGGCTGTACCTGGGGATAGCCGGCGGAGTGGAGGTGCCTCCGCTGCTGGGCAGCCGTTCCGCCTACGCCAGGGGTGGTCCGGGCGGGCCGCTGGGGCGCGCGCTTAGGGCAGGAGATGTTCTCGGGCTGGGAGAAACAAGCAGCGCCCGGCGCAGGGCCAGGCGGCCCGGCAATACCTTGACAACAAGGAATGGTCCGGTCCGGGTGGTTCTTGGTCCCCAGGCCGGTGCTTTCACGGCCGAGGCGCAGGCGGCCTTCCTGGGCCGGGCGTACACGGCCACCGCGCAGCGCGACCGCAGCGGGACGCGGCTGGCAGGTTCGGCCCTGGGACACCGGGGCAGCGCCGAGATAATGTCCGATGGTCTTCTTCCCGGTGCCATCCAGGTTCCAGCAGATGGCCAGCCGCTGGTGATCCTCGCCGACGGCCCGACCACGGGCGGATACCCGAAGATGGCTTGGGTGATCGGTCCTGACCTGGGTCGTGTCGCTCAGGCCGGGCCAGGAACCGCGCTTAGATTTGAGGCCGTTGCGGTTGAGGCGGCCCACGCCCTGATCAGAGAGCACGCTGCAGAAGGGGGGACCCAGTGCAGCTCGGACGCCTGCCACGCATCAAGCTTGGCTCACTACCCACGCCACTAGAGGAAGCGCCATCGCTCTCGGCCTACCTGGGCGGACCGCGCATCCTGTTCAAGCGCGACGACATCACCGGGCTGGCGTTCGGCGGAAACAAGGTCCGAAAGGCCGAGTACCTGATGGGCGAGGCGGTGGACCGCGGCTGCGACGTGGTGATCACCGTGGGCGCGGTGCAGTCGAACCACGCCCGGGCCATCGCGGACGCCGCACGCCGCCTGGGGCTGGACGCGATCGTCGTGCTCAGCGGCGAGGAGCCGCCAGAGCGGCAGGGTAACCTGCTGCTTGACATGGTCCTCGGTGCAGACGTACGCATCATCAACACCGACGACAACTACGTCCTCATGGGAGTGATGGAGGACATCGCGCGCGATTTGCGGAGGCAGGGACGCACTCCCTACGTCATTCCACTCGGGGGCTCGACCCCGCTGGGTGCGGCGGCGTTTGCCAACGCCGGGCTAGAGTTGCTTGATCAACTAAACGGCCGGGGGATCCGCGCCGATGCCATCGTGCACGCCAGCGGCTCGGGCGGGACACAGGCCGGACTCTACACCGCGATGAAGGTCACGCAGTCCGGGATCCGCGTGCAGGGCATCAGCGTCGGGCCGACACGGGAGGTTGTTACCGGCCGTGTCCGCGGCCTGGCCGAGGAACTGGTCACGCTCCTGCGCCTCGACTGGAGGCCCCACCCAGACGACATCGTGGTGACGGACGAATATGTGGGCGAGCGGTACGCGGTCCCCACACCCGCGTGCCTCGACGCGATCCGCCTGGTGGCCAGGACCGAAGGGATACTGCTGGACCCGGTCTACACGGGCAAGGCCATGGCCGGGCTCGTTGACATGGTCCGGCGCGGGCAGTTCGGGCCGGACCAGACCGTGGTGTTCTGGCACACCGGCGGCCAGCCTGCGCTCTTCGCGTACGCCGGGTGGCTCGCCGAGGGATAGGGGGAGACTCAGTTGTCCGGTCGGGCCGCACCCGTTGTCCTCGCCGTGGCGTCCGTGGCGGCTGCGATCGCGGCGCTGCCAGCAGCCGCGGACGAGGCGCTGCTTCGCCGCGCGTTTGGCACGTTTCTCCAGTCTGCGGAAGAGATGCGGATCGAGGCGATTCCCGATCTGTACGAGGGAGGGTACGCCCGCATCACCGCGGTAGGCCGGCGCCTCTTGTTGAACGAGGGCCTGCGCGTTGACGAGGCGATGATCCGGTTGGTCGGCGTGAGCCTCGATCCTGCCGCGCTCCAGGCCGGCACGCTGAAGGTTCTGGACTTCCGCGACAGCGCCCTTCAAGTTAGGGTGCTGCTGCGCAGTCTCCAGGACTACTTCAACGCCGGCAGCGCTTTCAACGACATCCGGCTCTGGGCTCAGGACGGCTATCTGCTGGGCTCCGGGACGGTGCTGTTGCGCGGCCAGCCGACCCTGCTGCGCATGAAGGGGTTCTTTGCGGTATCCGGTACCACGGAGGTCTTCTTCTACTTCGACACGCTCCACGCCGGCGCGTTGCCGGTGCCCTCGGTCGTTATCCGCGATTTCGAGCGGCAGTTGAATCCGGTAATGCACCAGCGCCTCTGGCCGGTGACCTTCAAGATCCGCTCGGTCAAGCTGGACGCGCAGTCGCTGACGATAAGCAGCCAGGGCGAGGGCGCGGGTCCGGGGTACGGAGGAGGGCAGCAGCCGGCCTATGCACCCTGAGAGCAGGTTACCCCTTATACTGATAACGACGAAGCAGGGGAGCGTGCCTCACCGGTACGTGGACGCGGTCCGTCTCGCCGGCGGGCAGCCTCTCGCGGCCGGGCCCGGCGATCCGCTTCCCGAGGCGTTCGATGGGCTTCTGCTCTCGGGCGGCGAGGACATGCACCCGAGGCACTACGGGCAGGAGATTGCCGCCCCTGTGCAGGAGACGTTGAGGATTGATGAGGCGCGTGACCTGATGGAGCTGGACCTTGCGCACGCCGCGCTTCGCTCCGACCTGCCGGTGCTGTGCATCTGCCGGGGCGCGCAGGTCATTAATGTGGCAGCCGGCGGCACGCTGTGGCAGGATCTCTCCCTGTCAGGGATTCCTTCCTCCGCGCACTACCAGAGCGGCGGGGAATACTGGGAGACATCTCACGAGGTCATCGTGGAGCCCGGAAACCGGTTGACCGAGATTCTGGGCGAGGGCCCCCTGCTTGTGAACTCCTATCACCACCAGGCGGTCGCGGAGGCCGCGCCCGGGTTCGTCATCACCTCCCGCGCCCCCGATGGCACGATCGAGAGTCTGGAGAGCCGGCGGCACCGATGGGTGATGGCAGTCCAGTGGCACCCTGAGCGTCTCGTGCGGCACCACCCGGTTCACCTGAGGCTATTTACCCGGCTAGTGGAGGAGGCCCGTCGCTCATGAGGCGCCCGCGGTTGATCGTCATCGTCCTACTCGCTGCGATCCTGGCGGCGTCCGCGGCTGAGGGTGCGGCGCCCGCAGCACCGGAGGGCGGCACCGAGGTACACCGCATCGTGGTGGACGGCATCATCGGGCCGGCCACGGCTCGGTTCATCCTGCGCACGGTGCGCGACGCCGACCCTGCGCGCGTTGAGGCGCTGGTCATCCAGATGGACACCCCGGGCGGCCTCATGCGCTCCATGGACGAGATCACCAAGTCCATCCTGAACGCCAGGGTGCCGGTGGTCGTCTACATAGCGCCCCACGGCGCGCGGGCGGCATCCGCGGGGGTGTTCATTACCTACGCAGCGCACGTCGCGGCCATGGCCCCGGCCACCCACATCGGCGCCGCAACCCCGGTGGCCGTTGGGACGGGCGAGGGCAAGGAGCCGGACAAGGCCATGATGGAGAAGGTCACCAACGACGCGGTGGCCAACCTGCGCGCAATGGCCCGGCGCCGGGGACGCAACGCCGAATGGGCCGAGAAGGCGGTACGACAGGCCGTTTCCATTACCGACGAGGAGGCCGTAGCGGAGCGGGTCGTGGATCTGGTGGCGTCAGACATACACGACCTGCTGCGCAAGCTGGACGGTCGGACCGTCGAGACCGACCTCGGTCCGAAGACGCTGCGCACCGCAGGGGCCCGGATAGTGGATCACAAGATGGACCTGACCGAGCGGTTCCTGTCCATACTCAGCGACCCCAATGTCGGCTTCATCCTGATGAACATTGGGATTCTGGGCATTATGGTCGAGCTCTACAACCCCGGGGCAATACTGCCCGGGGTGGTCGGGGGCATCGCGCTGATTCTGGGCTTGGCCTCGTTCGCCATCGTGCAGGTGAACATCGCCGGCCTGCTGCTGATCGCGTTCGCCATACTGCTCTTCATCGCCGACCTCAAGGTGCCGGGGCACGGCGTGCTGACCGCCGGCGGCGTCATCGCCTTCATCATCGGCGCGGTTCTGCTCACCGAGCATCAGGCGCCGTTCCTGCAGATCTCGCTGCGGCTGATTCTGACCGTCGCCGCGCTGCTGGCCGCGTTCTTCCTGTTCGCCGTGGGCGCGGGGATCCGCGCGCAGCGGTCCAGGCCGCGCAGCGGCCAGGAGCACATGGTCAATGCCGTGGGTGTAGCCCGGTCGCGGCTGGATCCCGAGGGCATGGTGCACGTGCAGGGCGAGATGTGGAGCGCGACCTCCGTCGCGGGTCCCATTGAGGACGGCCAGCGGGTACGCGTGGTCGAGCTGGATGGCCTGCGCGTGCGCGTCAAACCCGAGCCCGATCCTCCGGGCTAGCGCCGCGCCTGCTCCGGCATACCCTGGTTCCATGCGCGTAGCCGTTGAGACCTCCTCGCCCGAGGCCACCGAGTCCCTGGGGCGACGCATCGGCGCGCACCTGCGCCCGGGGGATACGGTGGCGCTGGTGGGCCCGCTGGGGTCCGGCAAGACCGTGCTGGCCCGCGGCCTGGCGCTCGGCGCCGGGGCGACCGGGCACATGGCAAGCCCCTCCTTTGTGGTGATCCGCGAGTACGCCGGCCCGGTGCGTGTTTACCACGCCGATCTCTACCGCTTGGAGCACCCCGGCGATCTGGCGCACCTGGGCCTGGAGGAGTTGATGGACGGCGACGGCATCGTCATCGTGGAATGGGCCGACCGTGCTCCATGGATCCTGCCGGCGGATCACCTGTGGGTCGAGTGCGCCTTCGGTGAATCCGACACCTGCCGCGTGTTCGTCCTGAGCGCGCCCGTTGGGATGGCCGACCGGATCGCCGTCGCGGCGGAAGAGTGAACGCGATGCGCGTACTCGCCATCGAGGTCAGTACGCCGCGCGGGAGCGTGGCGATCGTGGGTCCCGAGGGGACCATCTCCGAGCGGTCGGCGGACGTGCCAGGCGCCCACCTTGAGTGGCTGTTGGGCGCAGTGGCCGCGGCCCTGGGCGACGCCCACATGGGGTCCCAGGACGTGGACGCGCTGTCCGTGTCGCTGGGACCAGGCGGTTTCGTTGGGCTGCGCATCGGCGTGGCCACGGCCGCGGCCTGGGCCCATGCAGTCGGCCGCCCGCTGCTCGGGGTCCCCACGCTCGACGTGATCGCCGCGGGCGCCATAGGGGACGGAGGCTCTAGTTCTGCCGGTCTGGTGCTGTCCGCCACCGATGCCAGGCGCGGCGAGGTGGCAGCGGCGCTCTACCGGTGTGGGGCAGTGCCCGCGGATCTCGTGCGGTTGACCCCGGACCTGCTTGTGGCTCCAGGTGCGATCCGCGACCTGTTGCCCCCAATTGACGAGCCCCTCGTTGTGACGGGCGACGGGCTCAAGCTACACGCGCCGGCGATCCTGGAGGCCCTGCATCCGTGGGCCTTCCAGGCACCGCACGAGCGCTGGTGGCCTCGTGCCTCGGTGCTCGGGACGGTCGGCAGGACGCGGCTGCTGCGTGGGGAGCGCCACGACCCCATGCGGCTGGCGCCGATCTACGCGCGCGGGCCGGAGGCCCGGGCGTGGGAGGAACGGTCTTCCGTGGCCGAGAAAGGTGGCGCGTAGCCGGGCGCCAGCGGAGCGCGCCGGCTGCGGGTGCAGAATGAAGCAGATAACGCGGGTGCGCATCGAACCCATGGCGCTGGCAGACCTGCCAGGCGTGTGCGCGATCGAGCAGGACTCGTTCGCGTCACCGTGGCCCAAGGACGCCTACCGCTCCGAGCTGCTGCACAACAAGTCCGCCTTCTACGTCGTGGCCCGGAACGAGATGGGTTCGGTCGTGGGTTTTGCCGGCATGTGGGTGATCTTCGACGAGGCGCACATAACAACGCTGGCCGTGGACCGCCGCCACCGCCGTGAGCGCATCGGAAGCCGGCTGCTGATGGCCCTCGTTGACGCGGCCCTGGCGCGCGGGGCGCGCTGGCTGACGCTGGAGGTCCGGCCGTCGAACGTGGATGCCCTCGCACTGTACCGCAAGTTCGGCCTCCGCGACGTGGCCCTGCGCCGGCGGTACTACAGCGACAACGGGGAAGACGCCGTGGTGATGTGGACCGGCAACCTCAGGGATCCCGAAGCGCAGGC
>JBKJJG010000111.1:0-5724 GCA_046598155.1 bacterium
GACTCGTCGCAGCCGTGGCCATCCCGGCGGTGCCCTGGGTACTGGGACGAGTCTCCAGGCAGCGGCTGGCCGCCGGCGAAGGGCGGCGATGCCGGCCGGCGCCGCGGCCAGCACCCACGCCGCGACTGCCAGTGGCGCCACCAGCCATCCCCACCGCACGAACGGCGTCACCGGGCCGCCAACCGGTAGCGACGCCACCAGCACGCCCGCGGTATCGAGAGGCAGCGAGCGCTGGATGGTTCCATCCGGACCGATGAGCATCGAGGAGCCGGTGTTCGCGGCGCGGGCCACGCTGCGGCCGCCCTCGACGGCACGGATGACGGCGTGGGCAGCGTGCTGGGCAGGGCCCGCGGACCGTCCGAACCATCCGTCGTTGGTGAGCACAGCGATTAGGTCGGCGCCGCCCCTAATCAGAGACCTGACCATGAAAGGGAACGCCGACTCGTAGCAGATCACCATCCCGATCGTCCCGGCCGGTGTCCGCACTGGCTGCGCATCAACGCCCGGCACCACGCCGGCCTCGCCGAAGGGGACGAGCCGCTGCTTGGCATAGGCGCCCAGCGACTCTCCCCGGGGATCCAGCACAACGGCGCCGTTGCGCGGACCGGCCATGAACGCGCCTGCCACCACCAGTGCCCCGGCTGCACTGCGCGCTATGGCTGTTCTTATCTCGGAGGCCTCGCCGAGAACGGCGGGCACCGCGGTCTCGGGGTAGACGATGATCTCCGCACCGGCAGACCTCGCCTCACCGGTCTGACGCAGCAGCCCCTCGACGATCAGCGCAACTCTCGATGGATCACCCCTCTGCTGCGGGGGCACGTTGGGCTGCACAACGGCGATGATTCGGTGCTCGGCACGCTGTGCCCCCTCCCGAACCGCTCCAGCGGAGATCGCGGCGGATGCCAGCGCCGCCACCACCACCAGCGCTGCCGCGGCCACTGCCGTGCCCGATCCGCGGCCTATCCGGCGCGGCGAGAGCGCGACCGCCAAAGCGGCGTTAACCAGAGCGATCAGCCCTGAGATCCCGTAGACCCCAACCAGCGAAGCCAGCCCAAGCACGGCCGGCGTCCGGTACTGGGTCAGCCCGAGCAGGCCCCAGGGGAACCCAAGCGGCCCGACCGAGCGGGTCACCTCGACCGCCACCCAGGTGAGCGGCGCCGCCCAGAGCAGCGCCACGGGCCTCCCGCGCGCAAGGAAAGAGGTACCGGCCGCAAAACCACCCAGGCACAACGCAAGGACCGCTGTGAGCAGCCCCCAGGCCGGCAGTCCAAAGATCCTGATCCACTCCAGCAGAAAGCCGAACCCGAGCAGACCGGCCAGAAGACCGTACCGGAAGGAGCGAGCGGGAGTTAGGTCGCGGATGACCAGCAGAAGCGGCACAAGCGCGATCCAGGCCAGCCAGCCGAGGTCCGGGCCAGGGAAAGCCAGGGCAAAGAGCAGCCCGCTGGCCAGGGCGCCGGCGATCCGAAGGTGCCTGAGGGGTTCCCTCACGCCTCCCGGCCGTGACACTTCTTGAACTTCTTGCCGCTCCCGCACCAGCACGGATCGTTCCTCCCGACCTTGGGCTGGCCTCCGGCGGCGGACCGGGCGCCGTGGACGGCCGGCTCACGCGCCGGCATGACGGGACGCGCGACCGCGCGCTCCTCGGGAACCAGCTCCACGCGGAAAAGCAGCCGGACGGCGTCTTCCTGGATGGCGTTGAGCGTGGCCTGGAACATGTCGTAGCCTTCCCGCTGGTACTCGATCAGGGGGCTCGCCTGCGCGTAGGCGCGCAGACCGATTCCCTCGCGCAGGGCGTCCATGTTGTGCAGGTGATCTATCCACTTGCGGTCTATCGTCTGCAGCAGCACGAGCCGCTCGATCTCGCGGAGAGTGGCGGCGCCGATCTCGGATTCGCGGCGCTCGTATGCCTCCAGCGCGGCGGCGGCCACGCGGTCGGCCACCTCGTCGGCCGGCAGCCCGCGCAGCGATTCAATCTGGGGTTCGGTCAGCGACGGAATGATCTGGCCTATCTCCCCACGGAGGCCCTCCAGGTCCCAATCATCGGGGTGGACCTCCTTGACGCACGTCGCGTCAACCTGTGCCTCGACGAGGCGGGTGATCATATCGAGCACGTTCTCGCGGACGTTGCTGCCCGCGAGCACCTTGCGGCGCTCGGCGTAGATTACCCTGCGCTGGACGTTCATGACGTCGTCGTACTCGAGAACGTGCTTGCGCATGTCGAAGTGGTATTGCTCCACCTTCTTCTGAGCCGACTCGATCTGCCGGGAGATCAGGTTGTGCTCAATCGGGGTGTCCTCGTCCAGCCCCAGCCGGTCCATCAGGCCTGCGATGCGCTCGCCGGCGAAGATGCGCATTAGCTCGTCGTCCAGACCTATGTAGAACCGGCTGGACCCTGGGTCGCCCTGGCGGCCGGAGCGCCCGCGTAGCTGATTGTCAATACGCCGGGCCTCGTGGCGTTCTGTCCCTATCACGTGGAGACCGCCCACCGTGCGCACGCGCTCGGCTTCGGCAGTATCCGGCGGATTCCCGCCCAGGACTATGTCTACCCCGCGGCCGGCCATGTTGGTCGCGATCGTGACCGCGCCTACTCTGCCCGCCTGCGCGATGATCTCCGCCTCGCGTTCGTGCTGCTTGGCGTTGAGCACCTCGTGACGGATCCCCCCTCGGCGCAGTAGCTCAGAGAGATGCTCGTTCCTCTCAATCGAGCGCGTGCCGACCAGGACCGGACGGCCCTGGCCGTGCCACCCGGCTATCTCTTCGACCACCGCCTTCCACTTGCCCCGCTCCGTCTTGTAGATCATGTCCGGGTGATCTGCGCGGACCATCGGCCGGTGCGTGGGGACCACGACCACCGGCAGGTTGTAGATCTTGGACAGCTCCTCTTCCTCGGTCTTGGCCGTGCCGGTCATGCCCGCCAGCTTCTCGTACATCCGGAAGTAGTTCTGGAACGTGATCGTACCCAGGGTCTGGCTCTCACGCTCCACCCTGACGCCTTCCTTGGCCTCAATGGCCTGGTGCAGCCCATCGGAGTAGCGCCGGCCGAACATCAGACGGCCGGTGAACTCGTCCACTATTATTACCTGGCCGTCCTTTACCACGTAGTCCACGTCGCGCTTGTAGACCGCGTGCGCGCGAAGCCCCTGGTGCAGTTGGTGCATCAGGTCACCGTGCTCAGGGTCGGACAGGTCGTCAATCCCCAGCAGCCGCTCGGCGTGGGACACGCCCTCGTCGGTGAGAATCGCGTTCTTTAGCTTCCCGTCCACGGTGTAGTCCGCGTCGCGCTGTAGCCGGGGCACGACGCGGGAGAAGCGCTGGTAGCGTTCGACCCCTCCCTCAACCACTCCCGAGATGATCAGGGGAGTGCGGGCCTCGTCAATCAGGATGAAGTCCACCTCGTCCACGATGGCGTAGTGGAGTGCGCGCAGCACCAGGTCCTCCTCACGCAGGACCATGTTGTCGCGGAGGTAGTCGAAGCCAAACTCGTTGTTGGTACCGTAGGTGATGTCCGCCGCGTAGGCCTCGCGCCGGCTGACCGGGCGGAAGTGATTCAGGCGATCGTCGTAGTGCGGCTTGGGATCGGTGTAGGAGGGATCGTACAGCCCGGAGAACTCGTGCCCGATCGCCGCCACCGAGAACCCGAGGAGATGATAGATCGGCCCCATCCATCCCGCGTCGCGCCGGCTCAGGTAGTCGTTCACCGTGACCAGGTGCGCGCCGCGGCCCGTCAACGCGTTGAGGACCATCGGAAGCGTGGCCACGAGCGTCTTGCCCTCGCCTGTCTTCATCTCGGCGATCTTGCCGCTGTGGAGTACCGCCCCGCCGATCAGCTGCGCGTCGAAGTGTCGCTGGCCTATGGTGCGCTGACTGGCAACTCGGACCGCGGCGAACACCTGGGGAAGCAGCTCGTCCAGGACGGCCGCCTGGGACGCCTTGCGCTCGTCACCCTCCAGGCCCTCGATCGCCCCGGCAACCCCGGCGCGCCAGACCGCGACGCGCTCCCTCAGTTCCTCGTCGCTTAACTGTTGGAACTCGGTCTCCAGACCGTTGGTCTCCTCGACGATGGGGCGCAGCCGCGACACCTCGCGCTCGCTGGGATCGCCCAGGAGCCGGCTGAATAGACCTCGCATGACGCACCTCGCAGGCCGGAGCACGCGTTGCCCCGGCCAGGCAACAACCACGGTAGATTCTATCAGACCTCGTGGGGAGCGCGCCTGAGCCCTAGCGGTTGGCTGCCAACCAGGAAATGGGGCGGTTCACAGCGGACAGCACCGCGCGCACGACCGCCTCACGGGGATCGTCGCGCACCACCGATGCTCCGGCCAGGGTCTCGTGATCGGTCCCTGCCAGGGTGACGGTGACAACAGCCACCTCTTGCTCGGCCACCGCCTGCACCGCCGCGCCCTCGAAGACCAGCATCCCCTGAGCCCTCAGGAAGACCTCAACCGCACGCAGCGTCGCCTGCGCCACGAGGCCTAGGCGGTGCCGGGAAACGTTGGGGCCTGCCGCGGTCCCCTCGTAGAGCATCCCGCGGTCCTCAAGGTGCACCCTGATCTCCGCGCAGTCCCGAATAACGCTCTGCGAGAGACCCACGAACTTGAGCCGCGCCTGGGGTACCGCCGAGGTGTTCTCCTCCGGCCGCATCGCCGCAACCCGGACCTGGCGAGGTTCCAGTGAAGCACCCATCTCGGCCGCCAGGGCGGAGACGACGTCCAGCGCGATCAGCTTGGGGCTGCGGTCCGCCTGCCCGAGCACGTGGATCACGTCAATCTGGCCCTCGGGCGTCGGCACTACCCTCGCCGCCACGACCCCGCGGAGGCGGCGGATGATCTCCTCTGCCTGATCCGCTTCTGTACGACCGAGTTCACGGGCCATTGGGCACCTCCGGCGTCCGGCTGGTCAGGAACGAGCCGCGGCTAGGCTTCGGGCTCGATCAACCCGTAGTCGCCGTCGCGGCGCTTGTACAACACGTTGATGTCCTGCGTACTGGCGTGACGGAAGACGAAGAACAAGTGCCCCAGCAGCTCCATCTGTAGCACGGCCTCATCGGGCGTCATCGGCTTCATGGCGAACCTCTTGACGCGCACGATCTGCGGCTCCGCGGGAGGTTCCGTCCCCTGGGCCTCCAGCGCCGACTCGGCAGTCTGCTGAGCCCGGCGCCGCCGGCGCGACTCGTCAAGTCTCCGCTTCTCGATGATCCGGCTGCGATACTTCTCGATCTGCCGCTCCAATTTATCCACGGCGCGGTCAATCGAGGTGTACATGTCCTCGGAGGTTTCCTCGGCGCGAAGCACCAGCCCGTCGCACCATACCGTCACCTCGACCACCTGCGCGCGCCCCCTGGTACTGTCCCGAGCCACGCTGAGCACCACCTGCGCGTCCTGCACCCGATCGAAGTTCCGTGGCAGCTTCGCGAGCTTCTGCTCGGCATACGCCCTCAGCGCGTCGGTCACGGCGATGTGCTTTCCCTGAACGCGAACCGGCATCTCTCCGACCCGCTTGCGCTCAGCCATGACTGGCCTCCTGTCGGGTCTCCTCGGGATATCCCATGTTTCTTCGGCGGCGCCGACCCCTCCTCCCCCACGCTAGCGGAACAGCGGAGCGAAGACCAGGGCAACCACCGTCATCAACTTTATCAGAATGTTCAAGGCCGGCCCCGCGGTGTCCTTGAACGGGTCGCCCACAGTGTCGCCTATGATGGCGGCCTTGTGCGGATCGCCCCCC
>JBKJJG010000085.1:0-2635 GCA_046598155.1 bacterium
TGTACCTGGGCCACCCGCACCGCGGCGTCGGGCACCGTGGCGAACACGAGCGCGTCCAGGTAGGCAGTCCGCCTGCCGCTCATCCCGTCTGGCTCCTCGGTGCGTGCAGCGTACCGGTCGAAACGCTCTAGGCGGACGTGCCGGTCTGGAACGTACTCAACGAAGCGGTAGGGACCCGTGCCCATGAACCGCCGCAGGGGCCCGGGACCGGCTTCCTCGATGACCTCCTTGGGATAGATCACGGCCGGCTGCGCCCACCAAGCCAGGTCGGTGACCAGAAGCACGTTCGGCTCCTTCAATCGAAAGACCACCGTGTGCGGCGCCGTGGCGGTGAACGACTCGACGTTCGCGAAGATCGGTCGGGCGCGCGCCGTGAGGCGTCCCCAGCGCGTCAGCGACGCCACGACGTCGTCGCCGGTCATCTCACGGCCGTGGTGGAAGAGCACTCCCTTGCGCAGGGTGATCGTGTAGGTGCGGCGGTCCGGCGTGACGGTCACCCGTTCCGCGAGCATCGGGACGGGCTCGAGCCGGCTGTTGAGCGTGAAGAGCGTCTCGAACACGTGGTGCATCAGGTACGCGGAGACCAGCGCGGTGGTGGCGTGCGGGTCCAGTGTGGGCGGCTCGGCGGCCAGGGCGAAGTTCAGCACGCCGCCCCGCCTGGGTTGTGGCGCGCCGCTCTCCGCCACGGGCACGGCGAGCAGCATGAGAGCGGTGCAGAGTGCGACGATTCTGAGAAGCATTTCACCTACCTCCTTTAGAGGTGCCTTCCTGTTCCATCGCGGCGATCGCCGCGACGTCCAGATCCCCCATCCCCGCGCTGCAGGCGCGGTCGTACACGGCGCGGGCTGCCGTCGTGACCTCCAGGCGCGTGCCCGTGGCCTCTGCCAGCGCCTCGGCCAGGCGCAGGTCCTTGCGGGCCAGCGCCAGCTTGAAACCGGGCTCGAATCGCCCCTCCCTGAGCCGGGCGGCCACGCCACGGAGCGTGGTGCTGTTGGCAGACCCATGCTCGAGGACCTCGAAGACCGTGGACCGCGCGACGCCCGAGCGCTCGGCGAGCGCCAGCGCCTCGGCGATCAACGCGCTCGTCGAGAGCGCGATCAGGTTGTTCAGGAGCTTCACGACGTGGCCGGAGCCGGATTCCCCAACGCGCACCACCAAGGTCCCCAGGGCCGCCAGCACGGGCCGGACCCGCTCCACCGCGTCAGGCGGCCCGCCGGCCATGATGGTCAGGGTTCCGGCCTCCGCGCCCCCCACCCCGCCGGTGACCGGCGCGTCAATGAACGCGACGCCCCGGGTGGCGAGGGCCGCGGCGATGCGGCGCGTGGAAGCCGGATCGCTCGTCCCCATGTCCACGATGGTCTGCACAGGTCGCAGGACCCCTGCGAGCCCACCGGCGCCAAGGACCACTTCCTCCACCTCGCGCGAGGTCGGTAGCATCAGGATCACCACATCAGCCCGGCCGTCGAGTTCGACCGGCGAGGCCACGACCCCGGCGCCCAGCGCGGCAAGCGCCGCGGGCGCGTCAGGGTCGCGGTGGCGCACAACGGTGACCCGAAACCCCTTTCGCAGGAGGTTCCGCGCCATGGGCATCCCCATGGCGCCCAGGCCGATGAAACCAAGCGGTGGCAAGGACATCACAACACCTCAGCGCTCGCGCGCTCGATCTCTGCCAAATCCTCGGCCGTGAGGTACCATCCGGCCGCGCCCGCGTTCTCTTCTACCTGCGCAGACCGACGAGCGCCCACGATGGCGCTGGTCACCTCGGGACGGCGGAGCACCCAGGCGATGGCCAGTTGTCCCGGCGTCTTGCCGTACCGTGCGGCGATGGGACGCAGCCGGTCCACAAGTGCCAAGCCCTGTTGGAGGCGGGCACCCTGAAAATCGGCGGCGTTTCGCCGCCAGTCATCTGAAGCAAGCCGCGCCGGATCGTAGCGACCGGTCAGCACTCCCGAGGCCATCGGGCTGTAGACGATGACGCCCACACCCCGCTCGGCACAGAAGGGCAGCAGATCTCGCTCCACCCCCCGCCGGAGAAGCGAGTAGGGCGGCTGCAGCGAGTCCACGTGCCGGATGGTCAGGCATCGCTCCAGGAGCGGGACGTCAAAGTTGGATACGCCGATGTGGCGGACCTTCCCCTCGTCCTGGAGGGCCGCCATCGTCTGCCACGTCTCCTCGATGGGTGTCGCCGGATCCGGCCAGTGACACTGGTGGAGGTCAATGACGTCCACCCTGAGGCGCCGTAGCGAAGCCTCCACCTCCCTGCGGATGGACGCAGGCCGGAGATCAATGCCGATGTTCCTGCTGTCGTCCCAGACGAGGCCGCACTTGGTGGTGACGAACGGTTGGTCGGACGTCCCGGCCAGCGCCCGGGCTACAACCTCCTCCGAGTGCCCGAGGCCGTAGACGGGTGCCGTGTCAATCCAGTTGACGCCGGCTTCCAACGCCCGGTGGATGGCGGCGATGGATTCCGCGTCGTCCTGTGGGCCCCAGCCGTAGGCGTATCCGCCTCCGCCGATCGCCCAGGCCCCGAAGCCAATGACCGAAAGTGCCGGCCCGTTGCGACCCAACCGCCTCGTCTCCATCAAGCACCCCTCCCCACGAACTACAGCATTGCGAACTGCGGCCTTGCGAACTA
>JBKJJG010000122.1:0-1655 GCA_046598155.1 bacterium
GACGGCGTGGCTGGACCGCCGCTGCCGCTGAATCAGGCCTGCGTGGCAGGCCTGTATTGCGGCAGCGCCTCGCGCATCCTGCGCATACCCTCGCGGATCTTCTCCTGGCTGTTGGCATAGGAAAACCTTAGGTATCCCTTGCCCCACTCGCCGAACGACGTCCCTGCCAGGCACGCGACGCCGGCCTCTTCCAGCAGGTAGGTGGCCAGGCGCTTGACGTCGGTTTCGATTGCCGAGACGTTGGGGAAGGCGTAGAAGGCGCCGCCGGGCATCCGGCAGCCTACGCCGTCCATCCCGTTCAATGCGTCCACGATGATTCCCCTCCGGCGCCGGAACTCCGCGACCATCTCCTCCACCGAATCTTGAGAACCGGTCAGCGCGGCTATGGTCGCCATCTGCGCAAAGGCGGCCGCGCACGAGCTGGAGTTGATCATCAACTGCGCCATCCGCTCGATCAGGTCGGTCCGCATTACGCCGAACCCGATCCGCCACCCGGTCATAGCATACGCCTTGGACAGGCCATCCATGATTATCGTCCGGTCCGCCATGCCCGGAAGGCTCGCGATGCTTTCCTGCTGCCCCTCGTAGATTATCCGGCCGTAGATCTCGTCGGTGAGCACGAAAGCGCGCGTCGGCAGAACGGCCTCGGCCACGGCCTCCAGGTCGGCGCGCGTCAGCAGTGAGCCGCACGGATTGTGCGGCGAGTTCAGCACCACCATCCGGGTGCGGGGAGAGAGCAGCGCGCGGAACTCATCGAGGTCAAACCGGAAGTCGGCTTCCTCGCGAAGGCGGATGGGCCGGAGTGTCGCCCCGGCGAACTGGGCGGCGGACTGGTAGATGGGATACCCGGGGTCCGGGTAGATCACCTCGTCGCCGGGGTTCACCAGGGCGAGCATGGCGAAGAGCAGCACGTTCTTGGAGCCCGGCACGATGATGACCTGGGACGCGTCCACGGCGATACCGCGCTCGCGGGCCACGTGGTCGGCCACCGCCTGCCTGGCCTCCCATATCCCGGCGGCCGGCGTGTAGTGCGTGTATCCGTCGTGGAGGGCCCGGACGGCTGCCTCGGTGATGTGGGCCGGGGTGTCGAAGTCAGGTTCGCCGATCTCCAGGTGGATGATGTGGCGACCCTTGGCCTCGAGTTGCCGGGCCCTGGCCAACATCTCAAACGCCGTCTCGGTTCCCAGCGTGCTCATGCGCGCTGCCAGATCAAGGTTCACGGGCTACCTCCTTCTTGGTGCGGGAAAAGGTTCGTGAGCGGATGTTTTCTGCGAAAGCGGATGCACTCCTGCCCGGATTGGCCGGCCGCGGCGCCTCTGCTACAATTGGGGCCGCTCGCGCACGCCACATTCCACGAGAGGTGGTTCTCGAAGGTGACTACCACAGCAGCAACGCAAGCCACGGTTGTCTCGTACGGGCTCGGTCCCATAGGGGCCGGCATCGCGGGTTTGGCGCTCGACCGCGGGTACCGGATCGTCTCGGCGGTTGACATCTCTCCCGACAAGGCAGGGCGCGACCTGGGCACCCTGCTGGGGCGAGCGGAACTCGGGGTAACGGTCACGGCGGACGCCGCCGCGGCCCTTGCCTGCAGGCCCCAGGTGGTCCTGCACTCCACCCAATCGCACATGCCCCAGGTCATGCCCCAACTGCTGGCG
>JBKJJG010000128.1:0-3345 GCA_046598155.1 bacterium
TGCCGCAGGGCCTGCAGGTCGCCCAGGGCCTGGGCCCTGATCAATCCGCCGAAGGTGTACTCCACCTCCGGTACCTCCAGGTCCTCATCTAGATCGTCAACGATCTGCACGAAGACCCCGGTGTCCGGCCCACCCTTGTGCAACTGCCCGGTCGAGTGAAGGAAGCGCGGGCCGTACCCAAGGGTTGTGGCCACGCCCCACCGGTCGCGGAATTCGCGTCGCAGCTCCTGCAGCGCCGTGGTAGTGGCTTCATCCGGCGCCAGGTACGCCTGCAGCCCCAGGTAGTCGCCCGGCCGCAACTGCGCCGCCCACGCGTTGATCACGCCGGCTGGCGCCCCCGGACCAGCCGCCCGCGCCATGGCCTCCCTTGCCAGATCCTTGGCCAGTTGCACGTCGGGTTGATTGAACGGATGGATGCCCAGGACCGCCCCGGCCGCGGCCACTGCCACTTCCCACCTGAAGAATTCAGCCCCAAGGTCCGCCATCTCTGCCAGGTGCAGGCGGACGACGGGATGGCCGGCACCCTCGAGCGCGCCGACCAGGGCGTCCAGATCGCGCGCCTCGTCACCGGCGAGGTGCAGGTAGACGAAGACCCGATCAGGGCCGTACCGCTCCAGCCGGCCCAGCGGTTCGTCCACCACCGGGACGATGCCATTCCCATTCTTACCGGTGCTCTCGGCGACGAGTTGCTCGATCCAGGCCGGCAGGCCTGCCAGCGATGGCGAAGCAAGAAAGGTCACCTTGTCGCGCCCGGCCAGCGCCATCTCCCCAAGCGCGGCCCCCAGGACCAGGCCTGGACTGACCGGCTCGGGCACCGTGGGCCCGCACTCCGCGGCCATCCACCGTGCCCGGTCGAGCAACCGACGCACGTCCACGCCGATCAACGCCGCGGGCACCAGCCCGAACACGGAGAGCGCGGAGTACCGCCCGCCGACATCGGCCGGGCCCAGGAACGTGCGGCGGAACGCGCGCTCCTGGGCCAGCGCCTCAAGGGGCGTCCCCGGATCAGTGATGGCAACGAACCTGTCTCCAGGCCGTGCCTCCGTCTGGCTGACGCGGTGCCAGAAATACCAGAGGAACGAGAGCGTCTCGGTCGTGGTCCCCGATTTGCTGGAAACCACGAAGAGCGTCCGCTCGAGGTCAATCTGCGACTCGATCCGGCGAACGGCCGTCGGGTGGGTGCTGTCGAGAACGACACACCCGGGAGGGCCCGCCGCCGGCCCGAACGTGTGCTGGAACACTTCGGGGGCCATGCTCGATCCGCCCATCCCCAGCAGCACGACGTGGCGCGTGCCTGCCTCCTTCACCTCGCGGGCGAAGTCCACCAGGTCGTCGAGCCTTCCGCGCATCGCTTCTGGGAGGGCAAGCCATCCCAGGCGGTCGACTAGCTCGGGCACAGGCCCGCCTGAGGACCCGGCTGACCACAGGGTCGGATCACGGGCCCACAGCCGCCGCGAGAACCCCATGCCCTGCCAGGCCCGCAACCGATCTTCGACGCGGTCCCGATACCCCGCGAACCATGGACGGCGGATGTCCATCTGCCCTACCGCGCCTCGCTTGAGCGTGCGCCCTGCGCCGGCCCCGCGCACACGGCGCAGGAGGCGTCGCACGGCTCCACGTGGATCGTCACGTCCACGCGTAGCAGCGCCGCCTCCAGGTGGTGCTCGAGGTCATCGCAGATCAAGTGCGCTTGGCCGACCGAGAGCGACCTGTGCAGTACCAGGTGTACGTCGAGGAACCGGTCGGCGCCGGCCTGACGGGTGCGCAACGCGTGGTACTCAACGATCTCACCCCGGTGTGCGTCGAGTACCGTCCGGATCTTGGCCTCTTCATCGGGAGGGAACCGGGCATCCATCAGGCCACTGATTGAACGCCACAACAGCACCAGCCCCATCCAGACGATGTTGGCGCCGACAACTATGGCCGCGATCGCGTCCAGAGGCATCCAACCGGTGGCGGCCACGAGGCCCAGCCCTGCGAAGACGCCCACGGAGGTGATGACGTCCGACAGGAGGTGCCTGGCCGACGCCTCGAGGGCGATTGACCGCCCGGCGCGCGACACGCGCAGCAGGTAGAGCGCGACGGCCAGGTTCAAGACAGTGCCGGCCGCCAGCAGATAGAGGCCCACAGATATGTGGACCAGCGGTTGCGGGTTGAACAGCCGGTTGGCCGCGGTCAGCACGATCCAGACGCCGGCCGCCGCAATCATCGCCCCCTCGGTGGCGCTGCTCACGTACTCGGCCTTGGCGTGTCCGTACTGATGGCTATCATCTGGGGGGCGAACCGCGACCAGCAGGCTCACCAGCGCGATGTTCGCCGTCAGAATATTGACCACCGACTCCGCGGCGTCGGAGAGCAGCGCCACCGACCCGGTGACCGTGTAGGCGGCCACCTTGAGCCCGAGGATCGCCACGCCGGCTGCCAGCGAGATGCCGGCTGCGCGAATCTTGCTTGAACCGGTTGTCCCGGCAGGTGTCAGCATCAATCCCCCAGACGGAACTTCGGCCCTATCTTACCTGCCGGAACTCGCAGGCACCAGAGGAGGATCGGGCCGCGGGGCGAAGACAGCGGCGACCACGCTTCACCGACGAGGTGTACGATGCGCCGCCTGCTGCTCGTCCTGCTGGTGCTGGTCCTGGCCGTTGCCGCCGTCGCCGGTGGAGCCGGCGTATATGTGGCGCGCCGCCCATTCCCCCAGATCTCTGGAACGATACGTGTCGCCGGTCTGGGCGATCCCGTAGAGGTCGTGCGCGACCGGTGGGGAATCCCCCACCTCTTCGCGCGTTCCACCCGCGCCCTGTTCTTCGCGCAGGGCTTCGTGCACGCGCAGGACCGCCTTTGGCAGATGGAGCTCAACCGCCGCACCGCCTCCGGCCGGCTGGCCGAGATCTTTGGCGAGGCGGCGCTGCCGACCGACCGGTTCCTACGCACGATCGGCCTGCGGCGCGTCGCCGAGACGCACCTGGGCGCCGTCAGCCCGCAGACGAAACAGAACCTGGACGCCTACGCCGCCGGGGTGAACGCTTTCATCGCGGGCGCGCGCGGCCGGCTTCCCATCGAGTTCACGCTGCTGCGCTTCACCCCTGAGCCGTGGACCCCCACCGACAGTATGGCCTACGGCAAGCTGATGGCGTGGGTGCTGGGAGGCGACTGGCGAGTGGAGATACTGCGCCAGCAGCTCCTCGAGCGGTTCGGAGACGGCGCGCTGGAACGGCTGCTGCCTGGGTACCCGGCCGATGCCCCGGTCATCACGGGTGGGTGGCACCTACCGGGACTGGGCCTGCGCGGCCTGCCCGGCATAGGCAGCAACAACTGGGCCGTTGCCGGGAACCGCACGGACACCGG
>JBKJJG010000256.1:0-4612 GCA_046598155.1 bacterium
GCCTGCGCTCCATGCGCGAGCGCGCCGAGTACCTGGGTGGTTCCCTGGAGATCTCCAGTGATCCAAGGGAGGGAACACGCATCCGCGTCCGTATCCCCGTCGCAACCGAGACGGTAGCATAAGGAAGAGGTGACGCAGCCATGGAGATCTTCCGGCCCGAGGACGTCCCAGCTGAAGAGCCCGAGAATCTGCCTGGGGTCAAGATCCGCTGGGTCATCGACAAGAAGCGCGGCGCAGAGAACTTCGCCATGCGCGTCTTCGAGGTGGCGCCCGGCGCGGAGACGCCGCTGCACGACCACTGGTACGAGCAGGAGATGTACCTCCTCGACGGCCGGGGCGTGATGGTGGGCGAACAGGGCGAGTGGCCGCTGGAACCCGGCATGGTGATGTGGGTGCCGCCCCACGAGCGGCATCAGATCAAGAACACCGGCGCCGCCTCGCTCAAGTTCATCTGCTGCGTTCCCCAGAAGAAGCCCGAGGCGCAGTCCCCGTAGCCCTTGCGCGAGCCAGCGCTTCCTCTGCCTCTCGCACCTCTGCCGCGGCCGGTTGCCACGCGCCGTAGCGCACCCGTTCGTATTTCGCGGTAAGCTGCTCTACCTCGGCCTCGGCCCCGCGTAGCACCCCGCGCAGCCGCGGTTCGTGCTCGCGCGGCGTCGTCCAGGCATGGCGCGGGGCGCCGAGCCCGGCGCCCAAGATCAGCAGCTCGCGGTAGATCCGCCGGATCGCTCCGGCCGCCGGTGCGGCCGGCCCATCGTCATCGTCCTGCCGGCGCCCCAGCCGCGGCAGCCAGCCGGCCAGCCCGCGCAGCATCTCGTTCACAGACCACACCGACTCGTGATCGTCCTCGTCGGGCCTGCGCTCGCGCCGCCGCCGCAGCACGACGGCCAGGGCCATGCCGGCGATCAGGATCGCGACCACCGCCAGCACCATGCCCCACCGCGCGCCCGAGACCACCTGGGGGTGCATCTCGATCTCCCGCAGGCGGCGGAGCAGGTCGTCGAAGGCCGCGGGGGCCGGGCCGATCTCGGGCACCTCGCGGCGCGGCAGGCGCGAGAGGATCGCGATGAGCACCCTCGCGATCAGGCCCGCCACCACGAACAGCACCACGAACAGCGCCTCGACCACGGGCATCAGCGGTCGGAGCACGACACCGAGATACTTGAAAACATCGGCGGTGGCCATCCCGGCCATCATGCCCGCCGCCAGCATTATCAGGCCCACGACCCCGGTGATCAGCAGCACCCAGGCCCGTCCGGGAATCTGGCTGCGTTCGTCCGGCCGGCTTTGTTCCCAGATCGCCGCCAGGCGCGCGAGCGCGAGCGCCGAGAGACCCAGAAAGAAGAACGCCAGCATCATCGGCGGCATCTCGGGCCCGGTGGCTGCGAATCCCCGCGCGCCAGCATAGACCGCAGCGGCCAGCAGGTAGGCGACGACCATTCCCACGCCGGTCTTGTACGCCTCTTCGATCTCGATGGCACCGACGTGACGCGCGCCCAGCACCAGCCCGCGCCACCACAGGCACGCGGCGGCGAGGGCGGCTAGGGCGGGCTTGGGAACCTCTGGCAGGACATCGTGCGCGGCCTGGAGCAGAGCCGCCACCCAGGCGGGATGCCAGAGGGGCGTACCCGGATAGTACTGCTCGTGGATGGCCGCAAACCCCAGAACGGCCCCTGCACCGATCAGCAGGATGCGCGCATACCGCAGCGAGTCGTCGCCGGTCGCCGACAGGCCGCCCCGCTCCACCACCTGGTGTGCTACCACCTGTGCGCCCACCAGCAGCAGGAACGCCCACCCCGCCGACAGCAGGGGTCCGGTGGCACCGTAGAAGCCCCCACCGATCACGATGATCCAGGGGTAGAGCCAGCAGAACTCCATCACCGCGCGTGCGACGGGCAGCAGCCGGCCCACACCCTCCCAGAACCCATCGGGGCGGCGGGGCGCGGCGGGAGCGCTCTCAGACGAGCCGGATCTCGTCCATCGCACGCCAGCCCACCTCCCCGCTCACGCGATGCGTGGGAATGCCGAGTCGCGGATCGCCCACCCGGTTGCCGACCAACACCATTACCACGCCGTGCCCGGCCTCGCGCAGCCGCGCGATGCCGGCCAGCAGCGGCTCATCCACGACGGCGGTAACGACGACCGCGGTCGTGCCCCAGGGAAGCGCCCCTGCCTCGAGCGCCATCAGGTCGCCCAGCGGCATCACCGGCGTGGAAAACACCTTGGCCAGCGCCTGCAGGATCGCCGTCAGGTGCACCGCGCCCAGCGCCGGCGTCAACCGCACGCGCCGTAGCCCCTCGGGCGAGTATCCGTTGGCATACAACCCGATGGGGATCTCCTGCTCCTCTGCCCAGGCCGCGAGCGACGCCGCGACCATGATGTTCAGTTCCAACAGCGGGCGGATGAAGCCCCGGTACTCCGCGTACTCGCCCAGGGTGTCCATGTTGAGCAAGACCGCGATCCTGTGGGTCGTTGTCGCCTCGTACTGTCGCGTCTGCAGGCGACCAATGCGCGCGGTCGCTTTCCAGTGAACGCGGCGGATGGGATCGGTGGACTGGTAGTCACGCACGCCGATGGTGCGGGTCGGGTCTTCCAGCAGCGGCCGCGGCGCGCGGTGGTCGCCGATCGGGTGTAGCGCCGGAATCCCGAGCGCCTCCAGCGGTACGATCTTGGGATAGACGATCAGGTGATCGGCGCCATCCAGGGTGCGGCCCTGCGAGGTGAGCCCGAACAGGTCGCCCGAACGCAGCCGCGCCGGTCCCAGCGGGAAGTACCCGCGCGCCCTGCAGGTGATGGTGACGCGCCGGCGTACCCGCTCGTACCACCGCAACGAGAACAAGTGCACCAGGTGCTGGCGGCGCTGGCGCAGGCCAGGGATGATGCGGCCGCGCCTGGGCACGACCTCTTCCGGCAGTTCGTCGGTGACCTCGAGCCAGGCGAGGGGAAGCGGCTTGCGGTTGGTGACCTCCAGCGTGAGGGTAATCTCTTCGCCGTGGAACGCTCTCCGCGGCACGAACGATCGGCGGAACTCCACGCGGTGGAGGCAGTACCGGTGTGACAGGTAGGAAGTCCCGGCGCCCAGCAGCACGACCAGGCCAACCAGGAACGGCCCGCCGCTGTGCGCGGCCAGGCCGAGAATGAGCAGCAGGCTCCCTACGATCAGCCAGCCCTGCGAGAACATCTCTGCCTATCCCGCGGCAGGCGCCGTGCCGCTACGGCCTACGGCCGCGCCTCGCGCTCCACGGGTGCCGGCACGCCGCGCAGTACCTCGTCTACGATCTCGCGCGCCGTCCGGTCGCGCAACCGCGCGCCGCTGCCCAGGATCAGCCGGTGGGCCAGCACCAGCGGCGCCATGGCCTTAACGTCATCGGGCAGCACGAACTCGCGGCCCCGGATCGCCACCAGTGCCTGCGCGGCGTGATGGAGCCCCTGGCTGCCGCGCGGGCTCGTGCCCAACTCCACCTCGGGATGCACCCGCGTCGCCCTGGCGATGGCGACGATGTAGGCTTCCACCGCAGGGCTGACGTGCACGGCGCGGACCGCCTCCGCCATTGCCAGCACGGCCTCGGGAGTCGTCACCGGCTCGAGCGCCTCCAGCGGCCCCCCGGTCCTGTAGCGCCGCAGGATCTCCTGCTCGTCCTCTGCCGACGGATAGCCCAGCGCCAGGCGAAGCAGGAACCGGTCGAGCTGCGCCTCGGGAAGCGGAAACGTGCCCTGCAGCTCCACCGGGTTCTGGGTAGCCAGCACCATGAACGGCCGCGGCAGCGTCCGCGTCTGCCCCTCGACCGTCACCTGCCGCTCCTCCATGCTCTCCAGCAGCGCCGACTGGGTGCGGGGCGTGGCGCGGTTGATCTCGTCGGCCAGCACGATCTGGGCGAAGATTGGGCCCGGCCGGAACTCGAAGGCCGCTGTCCTCTGGTTGAAGAACTCCAGGCCGGTGATGTCCGAAGGCAGCAGGTCGGGGGTGCACTGGATGCGCCGGAACGAGCATCCAAGCGATCGGGCCAGGGCCTTAGCCAGCATCGTCTTGCCGATGCCCGGGACATCCTCGATGAGGATGTGGCCCTCGCAGAGCACCGCGACCAGCGCCTGCTCGATGACGTCGGGCTTGCCGACGATAACCCGCTCGACGTTGGCGCGCACGCGGCGCGACAGCGACACGACCGAGGCGATCCCCGCAGCGGTCGGTGCGTCCATGGGGCGGCCTTCGGCACGGCTGGGGGCGGCCCCTCCTGGAGGATGATTTGGGCGGCGGACGTCGAACAGTCGAGCAGTGGGCCGGAGGCACCAATGAAACGCGCGTATCACCACTGGATCAGCCGCACACTGGGCCGGACCATGGAGACGCTGGTCTTCGGCCATGCCGGCGCGCCCGTACTGGTTTTCCCTACCACGATGGGACGGTTCTACCAGTACGAGGACTTCGGCATGGTGGCGGCGCTGGAGCCCAAACTGGACGCCGGCCTTATCCAGCTCTTCTGTCCAGACAGTGTGGACGCAGAGTCGTGGTACAACCGGGCGGTGCCGCCGCGCCAGAGGATACTTAGGCACCTGGACTACGAACGGTACATCCTGGGCGAGTACCTGCCGTTCATCCGTGGGCGCAATCCCGGAC
>JBKJJG010000287.1:0-6822 GCA_046598155.1 bacterium
GTACAGTGTCCCCGCGCACAACGGCCCGAGCGTGCGGCCCAGACTATCAAACGACGTCTGCATCCCCAGCGAGGTACCGTAGCCCAACCTGGTTGTGCGGGAGTTGAGCGCGGCCAGTGAGGGCCGCAGGAACGCCATTGCAAGCGAGGTCATGCACACGGTTACGGTGATCGCGGCCACCGATCCGGCCAGCGCCACCATCACGAACCCCGCGGCGCCTGCTACGAATCCGGCGCGGATGGTGCGGACCTCTCCCCACCTCCGCGTAACCGGCCCCACGGCGATGCCCTGCGCCACCACTGATCCCAGCCCCAGCGCGGTGAACATCGCGCCGACGTCCGAGGGCGTCCCGCCCGCCCGGTCAATCGCGTAGTAGCCGAGCATCGAGAACAGGCTCGACCCGCCAAAGGTGGTGGCAAAAGCCATCAGGTACAAGGGGAACTCCGGACTCCGCAGCGCCTGCGCCAGCGCTCCCGTGCCAAGGCGCGCCGCAGCCGCGCGCCGGGCGTCGGCGGGCGGCTCGTGGACCAGACGGATCACCAGCGGTAGGGCCAGCGCCGACGCTGCCGCGGCCGCGTAGAACGGAACCAGGGGGCCGGCGAGCGCCAGGGCTCCGCCTGCCGCGGGCCCCACCAGGAAGCCCAGGCCGAATCCCGCGCCCATCCTGCCCATCACGGCGCTGCGCTCCTCCGGCGCGCTGAGGTCCGCGGCGATGGCCTGCGCGGATGGCAACACTGAGGCCGAGATAAGTCCGCCGACAATGCGCGCGGCCAGCAGCATGACGTAGGATTGGGCGAGCGCCATGCCCAGGAACGCCAACGTGTAGCCGAACAGGCCGGCGACCAGCACCGGCTTCCTTCCGATCCGGTCGGCGGCCAGCCCCCAGAACGGCGAGGCCACGAACTGGGCAACCGCCCATGCCGTGATCAGCAGACCCATCTGCACCGGCGAGGCTCCGACCCGCCGCGCGAAGAAGGGCAGGATCGGCATGACGATGCCAAAACCCACCATCACGAGGAAAACCGTTGCAAGCAGCATCCAGCTCTGGCGGCTGGCGGGAGCAAGACCGGCAGGAGACATCACCCGGGTATTCCGCACGGGTGCGCCGCACTCCCCCGTGCGCGCGCACTGTTTCCTGGGACGGCTGGTACGCGGCCATCACCGTGCGGCGACGGTAAGGCGGCACAACCCGCGACGCAACCTGCGGCGCAATCCGCGGCTACGAACCCACGGGCTCGGGGCTACGGGGCCTTGTAGCTCACCATCTCCGACCAGCCGCTGATCTGGCGGTCGCCGCGGAAGCCCTTCCGCTCGCTCCGCACCGCGCCGACGCCCGGCGCGTACCAGGTGTAGGCCGTGATCTCAGAGTCCTCGCCGGTCGTCACCGTCTGGAGCTTCCAGGCCTTGTAGGTCCCTGCTGCCACCTTGATTGTCTCCTCGCCGATCCACTTCGAGGTCATCTTCAGCTCGAAGGCCGAGTCCGCCGGGCTCCACGACCAGGTCTGCCCTGCCCTCGGCGGCAGCTTCATCAGGGGCCGCGGAGGGTTGCTCACTTGGAGCCCTCCCCTGGGGGAGGTCCACTCGATGATCAGGACCTCGGCGGCGGTCACCTGATAGCAGGTGCGATCGATCCGCTCGCGGCCGCGCTCGACCGCCTTGCGCTCGGTCGCGATGCACCGAACGGTCCCGACGGTCTTGGGACCCAGGACCTTTGTGACGGTTTCGGTCCCTTCATCGGTCTTGCGCGTCCATACCGCGCCGGTGACGAGCGGAAAGAGCGACGGGGCAGGCCCCGCCACAACCTGCGCAACCGGCGGTACGGCAACCGCTACCACGAGAACAACAAGCAATGCCCTGTAGACAATTCCCAAGACTGTCCCCATGAGTACCTCCTGCGTGATGCGATCTCACTTCGTGTTCGACTCCGCAGGGCCGTCTGGCGTTTACCGGAGCTACACCTCTACCTGGCCTGGGGCGGCGCAACGACCGCCAGCGCCGGGACAGTCAGGTACCTTTGTGCCACCCGCAGCAGGTCGCCTGCGGTGACGCGGCTGATCTCCTCGGGGAAGCGATCGTCGTAAGCAAACCCAACCCCCAGTATCTCATACCATCCCAGGTAGAACGCCTGGGCCTCCAGTTCCTCGCGGGCCAGGGCATAGCGGCCAGTGATCCCCTGCTTGGCCCGGTCCAGTTCGTCGGCAGGCAGGGTCTCGGTGCGAAGCCGCTCGACTTCACGCAGCATGGCCGCGGTGACCACCGACATGGTGGAAGGATCGGTCCCAGCGCTCAGACGGATGTGGCCTGGGCCCGCCCGCACCAGGAACGTGGAACCGACCTGGTAGGCCAGTCCGCGCCTGTCCCTGATCTCCGTGAACAGTCGCGATGACATCCCCTCGCCCAGGATGGCGTTGAGCACGCGCAGCGCCGCGAAGTCGCGGTGCCCCACGGGCACACCCAGGTATCCCATGGCAATCCAGGCGGCCGCGATTGGGCGCACCTCCCGCACCTCCTGCTGCGAGGCAAGGGGAGGAACCAGGGCGCGCTCCACCGTGCGCAGCCATCGGACGCGGCGCGGCGGCGGCCCTGTGCGCAGCCCGCTGAACGCCCGCCTCGCCTTCTCTCGCGCCTGGGCCTCGGTGGTGTTTCCGGCAACGACGAGGACGATGTTGGACGCCGTGAAATGGGCCTGGTAGAACTCGAGGAGCTGCTCACGGGTGAGGACCGCCACGGTCTCCGCAGTCCCGATGACGGGCTGGGAGTAGGGGTGAAAAGGATACAGGGCAGCGCCCAGGAGATCCACCGCGCGCTGCAGCGGCTGGTCAGCATTCTGCCGGATCCGGGAGAGGCCTACCCCGCGTTGGGTCTCCATGTCCCGTTGATCGAACCGGGCATTGGTCAGCAGGTCGGCGATCAGCTCCATTCCCAACTCGAGATGGCGGCCCGGCGTCACCGTGTACAGCGAGGTGAAGTCGGCGCTTGTTCCGCCTCCCAGCAGGCCGCCGATCCCTTCGATCGTCTGGGCGATCTGGTCCGCGGAGCGGCGGTGCGTCCCGCGAACCAGCATGCTGCGCACAAAGAAGGTCACCCCGCTCTGGGCCGGCTCCTCCAAGCGTGGACCGGCGCGGACCAGGGCTTCTACTACGACCAGGTCGCTCGTAGGGTTTGGCTTGACTATGACGGTCAGCCCATTCTCCAGCACGTGGCGTGAGGCGGCGGCCAGGCGGGAGATGACCGTCGCGCCAGCCGTGGGGCCGGAGGCGGCCAGCAGAGAAACGAGCAGGACAGCGGCAAGGAGACGCACGGCCCGCCTCACCTCCCAGTGGGCCGGATGACGGCGACCGCGTACCGGCGCGGGTCAAACAGGCGCCGCGCGACACGCTGAACGTCATCCCCGGTGACCTGGCGGATGCGTGCCAGATAGCCGGATGCGAACTCCAGGTCGGCGATGGTGACGCAGAAACCCAACGTGTACGCCTGACCGCGGGTTGTATGCGTGCCGTAGATGTGCTCGCCTTCCAGCAGATTCCGCGCGCGCACCAGCTCGGCCTCGGTGATTCCCTGGTCGGCGACCGCGGCCACCTCCGCCAAGATCGCGGCCTCGGCACGCTCCGCGTACGCCGGCTCGGTTACCGCTGAGATCACGAACAGGTAGGGGTCCTCGGTTGTCAGGAACGAGACGCCGACGCTCTGCGCCAGGCGGGCGCGCTCCACGATCTGCTGGCGCAGCCGCGCGCCCAGCCCGCGCCCCAACGCATAGGCCAGGACGTCCGTCGCGTGCACGTCACGGTCGCGCACCGTCGGGCCCGGGAACCCGATGGCCAGGTAGGCGACACGGACGTCCTGCTCGGCCACCAGGCGCCGCACGCCCGTCATCGGCGGCTCCACCGGGCGCGGCAGGCGCAGGACCGGCGGGCCGCTGAACCCCGCATAGGCACGCCTCACGCTGGCCAGGGCCTGGGCGGTCCGAACGTTCCCGACCACAACCACCGTCATGTTGTCCGGCACATAGTAGTCGCGGTGAAACCTCAGCAGCGTCTCACGCGGCATCCGCTCGATCGCTGCCCGCGTGCCCAGCACAGACCGTCGGTAGGGGTGCACTGTGAACGCCAGGCCGCGCATCAGTTCCAGGGCGCGCGTCGCCGGGAAGTTGTCGCGACGGTTGATCTCCTCGAGCACCACCTTGCGCTCACGCTCCAGTTCGGTGGGATCGAGCGTCGAGCGCATCATGGCATCGGACTGCAGTTCGAGCATCTGATCGAAGTGCCGGCTGGACGCCACGATGTGGTAGTAAGTCCAGTCCAGCGAGGTGCCGGCGTTCAGGACGCCGCCGACTCCCTCGACCTCGCGGTCCATCTCGCCGGCCTTGCGCCTCGCGGTGCCCTTGAAGAGCATGTGCTCGAGGAAGTGGGCCGCGCCGTTCGTCTCGTCGTCCTCGTCCTTCGACCCGACCCGAATCCAGGTGTGCAGTGCGACCACGTCCGCCGCACGGTGTTCCTGGACGATCACCGTCAGCCCGCCCTCGAGCACGGCGCGTACGGCGCCGCCGGACGGCCGCACCTGGGCGGCCCCGGGCATAGGGCTGAGCCATGCGGGCACCAGCGCACCCAGCATCCCAGCCAGCAGCACGGCTGCTCGTACCGGACGGCTCTTGAGCACCCGGCCTCCCCCCATGTGGCTTCCCGGCACAGATTGCTCTCAAGCATTCGCCCGCCAAGAAGGAATCCCCCTTCGGGGGGCCAAAATAGCAATCTCGCAAGGCGATGCTGCACTGCCGTCAAGCGGGGTCGTTGGGCGGCAACAAGGAGAGGTGGGTAGGGCATGCCGATCGGAGCAGTCAAGTGGTTCAGCGCGGAGAAGGGCTACGGCTTCATCACTCCCGACGAGGGCGGCAAGGATGTCTTCGTCCACTATTCCGCGATTCAGGCCGATGGCTACAGGAGCCTCAGCGAAGGCCAGAAGGTTGAGTACGAGGTCGTGACGGGCCAGAAGGGCCCCCAGGCCTCCAACGTCAAGCCCATAGGCTAGCCCGCCGGGACCGGGTCCAGGTCCCGTGGTTAGGCAGGCACAGCCCGGTTAGGGGAGGCCGCTCCGCGGCCTCTCCGCCCTTGCGGGCACCAGGGAGCGCTGTGGAAATGCCCTCCGGTCGCACGGTTCTGGTTGTTGACGATGAGGCTTCCGTCCGCGACGTCGTCTCGCGGTACCTGACGCGCGAGGGCTTCGCGGTCGAGGTCGCAGAGGACGGCGTTGCGGCGCTGACCCTGGCCCGCAGGGTGCGCCCGGACCTGATCGTCCTGGACATCATGCTGCCGGGCATGGACGGATTGGAAGTGCTCCGACGGCTGCGGGAGTGGTCGGACGCCTACGTGTTGCTGCTTACCGCGCGCTCCGACGAGACCGACAAGGTCGTGGGACTGGGCGTAGGCGGCGACGACTACCTGACCAAGCCGTTCAGTCCCCGGGAGCTGGTCGCGCGCGTCAAGGCGTTGCTGCGCCGCAGCCGGGGGAGCGATAGGCAGCCCGGATCACTGACCTTCAGGCGCCTGCGGATAGACCCAGGCCAGCGCGGGGTGTGGAAAGACGGGAGCCCGGTGGCGCTGACCACGCTGGAGTTCGACCTGCTGCTTGCCATGGCCAGGGCGCCCCGCCTGGTGTTCACCCGACCGCAGATTATCGAACGGGTCTGGGGAGCCGACTTCTTCGGCGATGAGCGCGTGGTGGATGTCCACGTCAAAGAACTGCGCAAGAAGCTGGAGGACGATCCGGGCCGGCCCGCGTTCATCACCACGGTGAGGGGCGTCGGCTACCGGTTCGAGGCGGAGTAGGCGCGATGCGACGGTCGCTGGGAGTTCAGGTTTTCGTCTCGTACCTGATCGTTCTGATCGTGGGCCTTGTGGTGCTGTCAGCGGCGCTGGACTTCCTCGGACCGCGGCAGGTGGCCCGTCGGATGGAGGGATCAGGACCACGATTCGGAGGGCCCCCTGCCACCAACGTTGAGCGGCTCTTCCGCACCGGCGTTGCCGACGCCCTGGTCGTCGCGGGCGTCGCGGCGATCATGGCCGCCGGAGCCCTGAGCATGTACGTGACCAGACGGATCGTGCTGCCGGTGCAGGCCCTTGCCGCGGCCAGCCAGCGCCTGGCCGCGGGTCACCACGACGAGCGGGTGCCGGTTCAGAGCACCGACGAGCTGGGCGCGCTCGCGGACAGCTTCAACACCATGGCCGAGGCCCTGGAGCAGACCGAGACCAGGCGCCGGGCCCTCCTGGCAGACGTGGCCCACGAGCTTCGAACCCCGCTCTCCGGCATCAAGGGATACATGGAGGGGCTGTCCGACGGCGTGCTCGAAGCCGGGCCCGAGACCTTTGCCCGGGTCGCCGTGGAGGTTGACCGGCTGCAGCGGCTGGTGACCGACCTGGAGGAGCTCTCGCGGCTGGACGCGGGGATGCTTCGGTTGATTCGCCAGGACGTGCCCGCCCGTCAGATCGTGGAGGCGGCGGTGGGGCGCCTGCGGCCGCAGGCCGATGGCCAGGGACTGGTGATCGAGGTGGCCGTGCCCGAGGCACTACCCTCGGTGAGCGTAGACGTTGACCGCATCCAGCAGGTGCTGCAGAACCTCATCGGCAACGCCATCCAGTACACGCCACCTCCGGGCCGCATCACGGTGAGCGCGCGCTCCGAGGGGTCGCGGGTAAGAATTGACGTGGAAGACACGGGGGTGGGCATCGCCGCAGAGCACCTGGCGCATGTCTTCGAACGATTCTATAGGGTGGACAGATCGCGCGCCCGCAGCGGAGGCGGCAGCGGCCTGGGCCTCACGATCGCCCG
>JBKJJG010000114.1:0-6277 GCA_046598155.1 bacterium
GAGCCGGGGTCTTTCAAGATGGCACTTCACCGAACGGCGCAGCAATTCGGCCAGGGAGATCTCTGTTCCGCGGCCTCGGCGCGCCTGGGGCAGCAAGCTCTGCTAGATTGCCATGCCGCCAGTATAGCCCTTGCCCAGGGGCCGGAAGCCCCCCTTCAACCGATACGGCATCCTCAGTCAGGGTGTTTCGGATCTATCTGAACCAGGGCAAGTCAACCGGGGCTCCCAGAGATCGCGATTGCTCAGATTGACCCAAAGAAGGAATCCCCGCCTGCATTCAAGAATGTATTCGGGCTACGCAAGTGCCAGGCCAGGCGCTGGGTATCTTCATCCAAAGGGGAGGATGAACGATGACGCCAACACACCGGCCATCTACAACACATCCCAGATCAGGTTCCCGAAGGCCACCAGATTACGACTAGCTGCACCCTGAGAACCGCGTCGTAGCAGCCGCCACCTCGTCACGCGAATAGTCGCTGTAGCGGCACCCGGCCGGAGGTAATCCGCATGGGCGACCCGCACGCCGAGAAGCCGAAACCCTGGGCACTCGGGCTTGGGCTGTGGGCATTCCATGGCGCAGAGAAGTGGTACGTTCTACAGACCAAGCCCGCCCAGGAAGACCGCGTCATCGCGCACTTCAGGCTGCGCAGCCGAGGCCGAGGGCCGCGGAGTCCTGTCGCCTTCAGAGCACGAGGAGTTGCTGTGGGCCGACGTGGTCGTGCTCGGACGCCGGCGGGAGACCGGGGCTGAGACGTACCTGATGGCCGAGGTCTCGTCGGTGGTGGACCGGGAAGATGTCCAGCGGGCGGCCGAGCGTGCGCGGCTCCTTGAGCGCGCCGTCGGCGTGCCGGTGGTTGCAGCGGTTGCCGGGGAGCGCATCACGACGGGGGCCGAGCAGCAGGCCGCCGCGCTGTCCGTCTGGCGCGTTTTGGACGGCCGGGCCTATCCCCCAGAACAGTAGGCCGCACTGCGCCGCCGACAGCCTGTCCGCGACCCCCTACTCCCTCAGCCTGCGTCGCACAGCCCCCAGTCGGCGCGTCGTCTTCCTCGACAGGGACGGGGTCCTGAACCGGGCTCCTGTTCGAGGGGGGCGTCCCCTGTCGCCCTCTCACCGGGGCAATTTGACGAAGGAGGCCGTCGAGGCCATCAATGCGTTCCTGCGTGACCGGCTGCCGCCGACTTTATCCTCGAAGGCGAAGCTGGCTCAGTTAGCCGCGGGTCGGACTGATGTCCGATGCTGGTTCGGTCTGAAGAATCCCGTCCGGAGGGTCCAGCAGCGCATGGACTTCGTGACAATCAAGGGACAGGAATGCCGATCGCCCGCTGAATCGCCTTCTCGACCTCCTGCATCAGGGCCGGGCTGACAGTACCCGCAAAGGGCCCGCGAATCAGGAATGACTTGTCCAGGGTGGTCACCTGCTCACACTTGGCCACGGATGCCTCCCGCAGGCCTCCCTCGCCCGCTGGAAGCTCCACGTGTGTCGGTCCAGGACGCAGGGTCGTGGTCAGCGGCACGACGATGACGTCGCTCGCAAGGCGATTCCGGACATCGAGGGACACGATTAGAGCCGGTCTGGCCTTGGTGTCCGCGGGGTGCCCGGGAAGCCTCACGAGGAAGACCTCGCCTCGCCGGAGGTGGGGCACCGCTCCTAGTCCTCCCAGAGCCGGCGGGCGCCGTCTGATGCCAGCGCCGCCCACTCCTTGTCCTCGTCCTGCTCAGCGGCGGAAAGCGACCGGTAGTACTCCTCGGTCTGGCGGTCGAGGTTCTGGCGCGCCTTCTCGTCGAGCCAGCGACGCAGTGCCTCCTCGACTAGGCGGCTCCGCGACCGCCGTCCGCCCACGGCGGCCAGAGCATTCAGGCGGTCGGCAACCTCGGGGCTCAGGGTGATAGTGATCTTCGGCCGCCGCGAGCGGTACGTGGTGTTGCTTGTCCTACCTCTTATCATACTTATTCTCCCCTTATCTATCCCCCTCATTCTATGCTACTGTTCGGGGAGACGCAATTCAACGAATCGCGCCACCTAAAATGTTACCGGGGCCCCTATCGTCGCGCCATGTAAAGTGTTACCGGCCAGAATGCGGCCGTGGCCCCTGGAGGACCCCGGATGAGCCCCACATCGAAGCGCGAATACCTCCACGCCATCTCCCAGCGCTACCGCGCCGCGTCGCGGCTGGCGAAACAGCAGATCCTCACCGAGGTCTGTGCCACGACCGGCTGCCACCGCAAGGCGGCCATCCGCGCCCTGAATTGGCCGCCGGCTCCCCAGCCCCATCGGCGCCGTCGTCGGCCTCCCACCTATGGGAACCAGTGCATCAGCGTCCTGGCCGCCCTCTGGGAAGCGGCCGGCTTTCCCTGGTCGGTCCGGCTCAAGGCGATGCTGCCCCTGTGGCTCCCCTGGGCCAAACGGCGGTTCGCCATCCCCCCGAAGGTGGAGCGACAGATCCTTGCGATCAGCCCCCGGACGATGGATCGCCGTCTCCAGGCCAAGAAGACCCGGGTCTGCCGCCGCCTCTATGGCCGCACCAAGCCCGGGACGCTGCTCAAACACCACATCCCCCTCAAGACCGATCGGTGGGACGTCACCACGCCCGGCTTCGCCGAGACGGACTTGGTCTCTCACTCCGGGAACGCGGCCGACGGCGAGTTCGTCCACTCCCTCAATCTCACCGACATCCAGTGCACCTGGGTCGAGACCCGCGCGGTGCTGGGCCGCGGGCAGACCGGCGTCCTCGCGGCCGTGGACGAGATCGCGGAGGATCTCCCCTTTCCCCTGCGGGGGCTCGACACCGACAACGGCTCGGAGTTCATCAACCACCACCTCTTCCGGTACTGCCAGGACCACGAGATCCAGTTCACCCGCGGTCGGCCCTACAAGAAAGACGACAACGCCCACATCGAGCAGAAGAACTGGACCCACGTTCGCAAGTTGCTGGGGTGGGACCGCTACGACTCCCCGCAAGCCCTCGAGGCGATCAACGACCTCTACCGCCAGGAGCTCCGGCTCATGATGAACCTGTTTCAACCGTCCGTGAAGCTCGTCCGGAAAGTCCGCGTCGGCTCCCGGCTCCGGCGGGTCTATGACCGCCCCCAGACGCCCCTGGATCGTCTCCTGGCCACCAGCGCTGGCGACCCGGCGAAGGTCGCCGCCTTCCAGCAGCTCCGCACGCGCCTGGACCCCTTCGCGCTCGCGGAGGCCATCGACCGGAAACTCGCCCGAATCTACCGCCTCGCGAACCACCGCCAGAGTCCGCGCCCCGCGTCCACCCAGCCTCCCGCGCGCCGCGCCGCGCATACCACCGTCGGTCGTAGCGTCACCCCCACTGGGCACCACCATGCTCCGGTAACATCTCAGATGGCGCGATGATACCCTCTTTGGTAACAGGCTTACATGGCTTGACAGGGAGGTCGCCGAAATCCTGCTTACCGCCGCCCCGCGGCAAGGGCGGCTAGGGCGAGGTGCGGGGCCGTCACCGGCAGCGAGCAGGGCCGCACTCCTGTCGCATCCGCGATCGCGTTCACGATCGCCGCGGCGCCTGGGATCACCGGCGGCTCGCCAACGCCCTTGGCGCCGAACGGCCCCTCGTCAGAGGGGACCTCGATCATCACCACGTCCACCCGCGGGACCTGGACCGACCGGGGCAGCGCATAGTCGGCAAGGGTCCCGGTCAGCAGGCCGCCTTGTTCGTCGTAGACGACCTGTTCCAGCAGCGCCCAGCCGATCCCCTGTGCCACCCCACCGTGGATCTGGCCCTCCACCTCCGGCGGGTTTATCGCGAACCCTACGTCCTGCGCGACCACGTAGTCCAGGATCGTAACCGCGCCGGTCTCACGGTCCACGCGCACGCGCACGAGGTGCCCGGCGAAGCCAGGGGCCTGCCGGGTGATCGCGGTGGAGCCCCCTCCGAAGACCGGAGGGTACTTGGCGCCGAACTTCATGCTCAGCGTGGCGATCTCAGCCAGCGAGAGGGTGGCAGTGGGCGAGCCCTTGACTCGCACCCGGCCCTCCTCGATCTCCAAGTCTTCCAGGCGGGCCTCCAGGTGGTCGGCCGCGATCGCCAGGATCTGGCGGCGCGCGTCCAGGGCGGCGCGCCGGACGGCCTCCCCGACCGTGTAGGTAATCTTGCTGCCGCCCGACATCCCAGCGTAGGGCGCGTGGCCGGTGTCGGCCGTGACGACCTGCACCTTGCCCGGCTCAACCCCCAGGACCTCCGCGGCAATCAGGCCCATGGTGGTGGCCGTGCCCGTGATGTCCACCGCGCCCGTAACTATCTGGAATGTACCATCGGTGCTCGCGCGTACGCAGGCGGTCGCGGATTCAAGCCCGCCGGGCCAGCCGCCGATCGCCACGCCGATGCCCTCGCCCTCCCGCCGGGGACGCCGGCGCACGGGATGGGAATCCAGCGCCTCGAGCACCTGCCGGAGCCCCATGTTGGGCCAGGGGCGGCCGTGGGGCATCGGGTCACCCGGAGCAGAGGCGTGGCGCAACCGAAATGCGATCGGATCCACACCCAGGAGAGAGGCCATCTCACTCATCGCCGACTCGATGGCGAAGGTCGCCTGGGGCACGCCCGGCGCGCGGTAGGCGCCTGCCGCCGGCTTGTTGGTGAGCACGTCCACGGCTTCCACCGCCAGATTGGGGGTGCGGTAGTATCCCCCCAGCATGAGACTGGCGACCGTGAGGGGCGCGCCTGGTTCGCACCCGGAGTCGAACTCGATCCTGGCCCGCAGGGCGGTTAGGGCACCTTCCCGCGTGGCCCCCAGCTCGATCGCGATGCGGCTGGCCGGACCGGGCTCAGTGGCCAGGAAGTCCTCGTTTCGAGTGAGGACTATGCGCACCGGCCGGCGCGCGAGCATCGCCAGCGCTGCGGCCAGGGGTTGGAAGTTCACGATCTTGCCGCCGAACGCTCCTCCCACGGTCATCGGGACGATCCTGACCTGCTGCTGGGGCAGGCCGAGCCGCTTGGCGGTCTCCGCGCGGAGGTAGAACGTGCCCTGCGTGGAGGTGTAGATCGTCACCTCGCTGGTTACCGGGTCTACGGTGGCAACCGCGGCCTGTGGCTCCAGATAGCCCTGATGGATGCGCGAGGTGGTGTAGGTCCGACGCACGACCACCTCGGCCCGCCGGAGGCCGTCCTCGATGCTGCCGCGCGTGAACGCCACCCGGTTGGCCACGTTGCTAGGACGCTCGGCCTTCTTCGCCTGCAAGACCACCGTCGCGTGCGCCTCGGCGTCATCCTCCTCGGTCTCGGCCGACTCGCGCACCAGGGGCGCGTCCTCGCGCAGCGCTTCGTCCATGGTCAGCACCGCGGTCAGCGGCTCAAACTCCACCGACGCGCGGAGGGCATCGAGACCGTCGGATGCGGCCGCCTCGCTCTCGCCCAGCACTACCGCGACCGGCTCGCCGGTGTACCTGGTCAACGGTCCCGCGAGCAGGCGCCGGGCGCCGTTTCCCATCCGGGCCAGGTCATCCGCCGTCACCACGGCAACGACGCCGGGGGTCGCCAGTGCCGGGCCGCGGTCCAGCCGCGCGATGCGCGCCCGCGGATAGGGGCTGAGCAGCAGCCGCGCGTGCAGCATCCCAGGCAGGCGCAGGTCCTCGGTGTACCTGGCCGCACCCGTGACCTTTTCGAGACCGTCGGTGCGCCTGTGGGCCTTTCCTATTACTGGCATCCTTGTCCCTCCGTTATTGTTGCAGTGCTCTTCGTCGCCACACGCTCGGATGCCTTGCGGGCCGGGAGCCACCGCGCGTATGATGCTGGCCAGGAGGAAGGGGCACATGGATCAAGAGCGCTACGAGCGCATCAACCCCGCCTTGCTTGAGACCTTCCCCTACGAGTACCCCGGCAGCGACGCCGTCGTGGAGATAGCGACCGACGAGTTCACGGCGGTCTGTCCGTGGTCCGGCCTGCCCGACTTCGGCCGGCTGACCGTGCGCTACGTCCCACGCGAGCGTGTGCTGGAGCTCAAATCGTTCAAGTTCTACCTTCACTCCTACCGCAACGTCGGCATCTACCAAGAGCACGCTGCCAACCGCATCCTGGCAGACCTGGTGGCCGCCACCGCGCCGAAGTGGATGGAGCTGGTGCTCGACTACAACGTCCGCGGCGGGGTCCACACGACCGTCCGGGCCCGCTGGCCGCAGGAGTAGCCCGGGGTTGGCGTCGCGGCCACGCAGCCTGCGGGTCCTCGCCGAGGTGTGCGTCATCGCCGCCGTCTACGCGGCGCTGACCGTGGCGATCGGCCCGATCAGCTACGGTCCGGTTCAGTTCAGGATTC
>JBKJJG010000017.1:0-1915 GCA_046598155.1 bacterium
CTCCAGGGGCAGGTAAGCCGCGGGCGTAACCTGGAGCGATGAGCCCACAATGAGCATGAAACGGCTGGCGCGGGCTGCCTGCACCGCGGCCTCCCACGGCTCCTGCGGCAGCAGCTCGTCGAAGAGAACCACGTTGGGCTTCAGAAGCCCGCCGCACGAGGGACAACGCGGGAGACCGCCGGCCGTCAACGCCGCGCGCAGTTGCGCGGCGCGCCCCAGATCTCCGCACCCGATGCACGCCGACTCCCGTAGATTTCCGTGCAGCTCGATCACGCAGCGAGATCCTGCTGCCTGGTGGAGACCGTCCACGTTCTGCGTGACCACGGTATTCACCCATCCCGCGCGTTCCATCGCCGCAAGCGCACGGTGGCCCGCGTTGGGGACCGCGCCGGCCAGGCGACTGAGCCGCTCGCGGTAGAAGTCGTAGAACACCTCGGGCCGCTGCTCGAGCGTCCCGCGCGAGGCAACCGCGATGGGATCCACTCCCGCCCACAGGCCGGACGCCGACCGAAAGTCGGGAAGGCCTGACTCGGTGCTCATGCCCGCGCCGGTAAAGACGACCGCTGGCCCGGCCGTCCTCAGCAGCAAGGCTGCTCTAGAAGCGCTCATGATAGATCGGTCAGCCACCCATCGGGGTCGAACGACCACTCCCGGCTCTCGCCGATCTCGACCCCTTCCTGCCCGCGCATCTCCTCGGCCACGGCCTGGGATACCAGCAGGCGCTCCAGGTGCAGGGTGTTCGCGATCCGCATTACCCTGGCCTTCCGGGGCTCAACGATGCCCAGCGTTCCAAACGCGGTGGCGATCGCGTCAAGGTCGGATGGAAGCGTGATCGGGATGAACGCCCTCTGTAGAAAAGTGCTGGTGATGGCGTTCAGATTGGTAACCCGCCGGTCAATGGCGTCCACCAGGCGCCGCGTCGTAAGATCGGCGAGGCCGATGCCCTGGGCATTGCCCTCGGACTCGGGCGAGAGGCGCAGGGCCACGATGCGGCCGATCCGGGGAGAAGCGGGTTCCGGCAGTCCGGGGATGCGCACCCGGCCGATGACGTTGGGATCCATCCCGGTGCCGGAGAAGTTCTTGCCGACCTGGTCCACCACGAGGACGTCCACCTCCTCCACGGGAAGGCGCGGCAGGAACCCCCGCGCTTGTTCAAACAGCGCCATCTCTCTCTCAATCAGTTCCTCCGGCAGAACCCCCTCGACGATCGCCGGCTCGTCGCGGGCGTTCTCGACGATGGCCAGCCCTCCCACCACCATCCCGCGATCGAGGTACACCTGCGCCATCGCGCGGATCGCTCCGGGGAGCGCGGTCGCCCCCTGCTGGTGGATCTGCGTCGCGCCCTCCACCTTTCCCAGGCCGACGCCGAGCATCTTCATGAGACCGCTGCCAAACGGCTCGAAGAAGGCGGTGTGGGGCTTAATGCGGTTGACCACGAGAATTCCGTCGCAGCCGGCTGCGACGCGGTCGCAGAAAACGGGCAGCCCCTCCGGCGTGTGCCCGATGACCTGCGTCTCCATGCGCGTCGAAATCGGCGCGCCCACCGCTTCCTGGGTAATGCCCAGATGCGCGAGCAACCGGCGCTGCCCATCGCTCGTGCCCCCGCCGTGGCTGCCCATGGCAGCCACAATCAGCGGATCGGCCCCGCAGCGACGCAGGTGGTCTACTGCGGCCCGTAGCACAACCGCGATCTGGGCGATCCCCCGGCTGCCCGCGGTCAGCGCGATGCGCTTCCCCCTGATCCGCGGGTCCAGTTCCAGGCGCGCCAGCGCCCGGAGGGTCGCCTCCGCGACGTCGGGAATCCGCGTGCCGGGCAGGCGTCGGTGTACCGCGTGCATCGCGGGAAATGCCGGCATCAATGATCTCCTGACCCGTCCCCTTGGGTGCGCTGGCGACGCAGCCGGGCTATGTAGAG
>JBKJJG010000226.1:0-6448 GCA_046598155.1 bacterium
AAGCAAAGATTGTGGATGACTATTCTGCGCTCCGGCCAAAGTACGAGGACTTCGCAAAGCGGCTGCAGGTGTTGCTCGAACAAGTACTGTCCTCAAAGGGCATCCGACCCCATTCCGTCACCTCACGCGCAAAGAGCATGTCAAGTCTACGAGGGAAGATTGCCCGTGCTCACAAGCCGTATCAAACTCTGGCGGAAATCACCGACCTTTGTGGCCTCCGCATTACAACGTATTTCATCGATGATGTGGAAGAAGTATGCTCTCTGATCGAGTCAGAGCTTAGCGTTGACCCAGAGAAGTCCTCCAACCGAGCCGTTCTCGCTGAGCCAGACCGGTTCGGATATGTCTCAGTTCACTACGTCGTGCGGCTTGGGAAAACACGCGTTGGCCTCCCCGAATGGAAGCCCTTTCGCAGTTTTGCCTTCGAGATTCAGGTACGATCCATTCTTCAGCACGCCTGGGCAGAGATAGAACATGATCTCGGGTACAAGTCGGAGATCGGTGTACCGAAAGAGGTAAGGCGCCGGTTCTCGCGACTTGCTGGCCTTCTAGAGCTCGCCGATGTCGAGTTCGCCCAACTCCGGAAAGACATTGAGCGCTACCGAGAGGCGGTTGGCCGTCGTCTAACGTCAGATCCACGCAGTGTGTCCCTTAACCGCGACTCGCTCACCGCTTTTATCGAACGAAGCAAGCTTGTTCAGAAGCTAGACCGGGCGTTAGCTAAGTACGCGGGTGGTAACCGGGTTGAAAAGCGCCCGATGGCTGAGTCCTTGCTCAACTTGCTCGCCTGGGTCGGAATTCCGAACATCGCCCAGCTGGAGCTGCACTTGAGAAAGCATCAGTCACATATCGTGCGGTTCGGGCGTGCTTGGCTTGAAGGAGTAGCGTCACGATTCAGCACTGGCATATCATTGTTCTATCTTGCGTACGTTCTCGTTGGCTCATCCTGCACACCCGACCAAGCCAAGGCCTATCTTGACGCGGTGCGACTTGGTCCTCCGAAAGAGCGGGCTGCGGACGCTAGACGGATCGTCAAGTTGGCACGCGACACAATGCCCAAGCCTCGGAAAGCGGGCAAGAAGCGTCGACCAAGTACCTCCCGGCGGTCTAACTAAGCGTGGAAGCAGACGGGCGCGGCCAGCCCCTGGCGCATATTGCTGGTGGCGGGCGGCCGCGCCCGCTGCCTAACGCCTTGCCGTTAGGCACACAACCCGTAGGCACATTCGCTGCAATCGGTGTATAATTCTGCAGTAGTCGAAGCAGGAGCGGCCCTATGAGCACCAAGACTGCGGTTGTTCACAGCGACCCGAAGATCCTCGGGGGCACGCCTGTGTTCGTAGGCACCCGTGTCCCCGTTCAGATCCTGTTCGACTGCCTGGAGGCTGGCGACCCGCTGGAGCGCTTCCTCGATCAGTATCCGACCGTCAGCCGCGAGCAGGCGCTCGCCGCCCTCGAGATCGCCCGCGACGCCCTGATGGCTGTTGCGCGTCCTTCTTGACGAACAGATGCCCAAGGACCTCGCGGCTGAGCTCGCCGGCCACTCGGGCTGGCCTCGTTCTTGTCCGCGCCTTCAGCAACCGCATCGAAGCGCTGCAGCCGCTGGTCCCTGCCATCTTGCGGGCCCTGGCAGCGGTGCGCCATGGTGAGATCTATCGGGTTGGTGCCTAGCCAGGAAGAATGACGTCCTCATCCCCACGGAGAGGGAAATCGTGGAGATCGAGATCGCCGGAAAGATCTCGCGACCCGAGACCATTGCGGTTGGTCGGAGGATTCGCGAGCTTGACCGGCTTCAGAGGGTCTATGGCACTGGCCGCTGGCGGAAGCGCAAAGGCATCGCGAAGGTGCGCTTGCCCGATGGCACGCTCTGCGAGGCCTAGGTACACTGGTACGAGGCACATGGTATCGGCAGGAAGGAGTTCAAGATCAAGAGGTTGCTTGGTGAATAAACATGAAGCGTCGTAACTCCTCAAGCGACTACGTGGTCTGCGTCAGCCACAAAGGGTACAGAGTATCCTTGGTCGTTCGACGTATCTATCGGCTCGTGCCCGATCCGGAGGCGAGGAGGCGAGGATTGCTTCGGGTCGTCGATGAGTCAGGCGAAGACTACCTGTTTCCCCAGGAGCTGTTCGCGGCTATCGACCTTCCAAAGACTGTCGAGAGGAAGCTCGCACTGACAACCTAACTCTTATGAGGCCCCGAGCCGGGCTGGCGCCAGCCGCGGCTGATGCGAGCACGTCGCTAGACGGAACGTGAGGGACTGATGGAGATCCGATCGAGCGGGGCCTTCCTCGAGTACTTTGAGGGTATCCGATCCCGCACGCGCCGTGTGGTCACGTGCATTCCGCCCGCGCACCTGGAGTGGGCTCCCGCCCCTGGGAAGTTCACGCTCGGCGATCTGGTCCGACACATCGCCGCGGCCGAGCGCTACATGTTCGCCGAGAACGTGCAAGGGCGGCCGAGCCGTTACCCGGGGCATGGCCGGGAGTTGGCGGATGGCTATGACGCCGTGCTCGCGTTCCTGGATCGTTGTCATGCCGAGACGGTGGCCATCATTGGGGCTCTCGCCCCTGATGACCTGGCACGGAAGTGCCAGACGCCGGCTGGCACGCCGATCACGACGTGGAAGTGGCTGCGGGCAATGGTCGAGCATGAGGTCCATCATCGGGGCCAGCTCTACCTGATGCTCGGTCTCCTCGGTGTGCCGACGCCGCCGATCTTCGGCCTGACTTCCGAAGAGGTCCGCGCTAGGTCCGTCTAACGTGTCGTTGCAGCAGACGGCGGGCGTTAGCCCGACGGACTCTGGATGAGCAGCCATGACCGTAGCTTTCCTGACAATCATTTCGCCGCCACTTGGGAGCGAGGTGCGGCGCATGTGGAAGCAGTTTGAGCAGCAGTACGGATGGCGAGCTGTTCAGGGCTTTGGGGACCCGAACCTGAGCTTCCAGGGTGGTCGGTGCAAGGTCGTCCCCACGTCGGATCTCCGGCGCGTCAACATCGATCTCAACGAGATCCTGGGTCGTCATTGCGTCAGTCTGTTTCCGGAATACGCGCCCGAGCGGTGGGTTCCTCACTTGACGCTGGCCATGGGGGATGTTGGCGCCGAGACCCTTGTACGGACTCGCAAGGAGCTTCGGGCGTACCAGCCGCGCTATCGCCAGACGGTCGAGCAGATGAGCCTGGCTGGTCGCGGTCCCGAGACGGGTCGTCTTGAAATACTGAGGTCCTGGCAGTTGCCTGGTGGCAGTGTCAATGCTGTGGGATCAGGACCGCCCGAACCTCCTGAGCGCCTCCAGGACCGCCCGCGCGCCGAACTCGACGGCCTCGGCCGGAATCCGCTCGTCGGCCGCGTGCACCAGGCGCGAGAAGTTCATCCCCTCGGGCAGGCGCATCGGCAGAAAGCCGTACGTCTGAATCCCCAGCCGCGAGAAGAACCGCCCATCGGTTGCGCCGGGCATCAGATACGGCACCGGGATGCCGGCAGGATCCGCGTCGCGCAGAATCCCGGCCAGCAAATCGAACATCCCCATGTCAGGAGCCGCAGGGCCGGGATCGTGGCGGACCACTGCCAGCTCAACGCCGGCGCCCAGGATTGGGCGCAACTCGGCGATCAGGTCGTCCGGGCTGCACCCCGGCAGCAGCCGGCCGTCCATCTCGAGAACGATCTCGCTGGGGATGACGTTGATCTTCTCGCCCCCGCGCACGATGGTGGCATTGACGGTGTTGCGCAGCAGCGGTGAGAACATCCGGCCGCGCTCGCCCAGCAGTGCCAGCACGCCGTCCGCGAGCCGCGGGGACAGCAGCGACCGCAGGATCAGACTAAGGGGCGGCCGCAGCGCGCCGGCGATCGCCTCGATCATCTGCCGGGCCACCGGGGTCACGCGCACCGGCAGGTGGCGCCGGTCCAGCGCCCGCAGAGCGCGGCCGAGCAGCGCCATGGCGCCGCCCCGCATGGGAAGGGCACCGTGCCCGCCTGGCCCACGGACGGTCGCCCTGGATGGGATAGAACGTCCGGCCGCCGACCGGCATCGTGAATCCGCCGAACTCGCCGATGGCGTAGCGGACCCCGTCGAACAGTCCAGCGTGGCGCTCCACCATGAACCTGGCACCATGGTCGCCGTCGGCTTCCTCGTCGCAGAGGATCGCCAGCACCACGTCGCCGGATGGCCGCAGGCCCTCGGCCCGGGCGCGCAGGAAAGCAGAAAGCAGCATCGCCACGCCGCCCTTCATGTCCAGGGCGCCACGGCCCCAGACGTAGCCGTCCACAAGCCGGCCCTCGAACGGCGGGTGCTGCCAGACCTGCCCCGCGGTGGTTACGACGTCCACGTGCCCGTAGAGCAGGAGCGGCGGCGCGTTGCCTTCCCCGGCCAGGCGCGCGACAAGGTTGGGGCGCTCCGGGTCGCGGGCGAGCAGCGTGGTCTCGAACCCGGCAGCGGTCAGCAGGTCGTTGATGTAGCCGACGCAGGCGGCTTCGCGGCCGGGCGGGTTGGTGGTGTCGAACTGGATCAGCCGCCGCAGCATCTCGGCGGGATGCTCGTGAACGGACACGGGATCCTCCTGAAACTATGGCCTACTCGGGCTCCATCAGCGTCCCCTGCCCGTGGGTCAGGCCCCAGTAGTGTGGGACCGCTTTCGGGCCGGGCACGTCGGGCGCGGGTGGCGGGCCGGCAGAGGCGGCCGGCTGGGTGAGGCCGATCAGGTCGTCGGGCCGGACCGGCACGCGGTTCAGCACGCGGCCGGTGGCGTCGCGCAGCGCGGCCACGATTGCGGCGGTCGAGACCACGGTAGGCGGCTCGCCGACGCCCTTGACGCCGTACGGCGCGCCGGGCTCTGGCTCCTCGACCAGCACCGCCTCCACCGGAGGCATGTCCAGGATCGTGGGAATCAGATAGTCGGTGTACGACGCGTTAAGGATGCGGCCTTCCCGCACCTGGACCTCTTCCATCAGGGCAAACCCCAGCCCCATAGCCGTGCCGCCCTCGATCTGCCCGTAGACGGCCTGGGGGTTAATCGCGCGGCCGACGTCCTGGGCCGTGGCAATCTGCACCACCCTGACGAGCCCCAACTCCTCGTCCACCTCGACCACTGCCCGCTGAGCCGCGAATGCGAAGCTGACGTGCGGGTCGCCCTGCCCCATGGCGTCCATCGCCCGCGTAGCGCGGTGGTGGTAGACGCGCGTGCGCTCGATCGGTTCGTCCAGGTACGCCTCGATCGGTCCCACAGGGACGCCGCCGGCCATCACCATTCCGCCTTCCAGGGTCAGGACACCATCGGGCACCCGAGGTGCGCCGCCAGTCTCCGCGCGGAGGCGAGCGCGCTGGAACAGCTCGTCCCTGATCGCCTGGCAGGCGAGCTGCACCGCCCCGCCCGACATCATTGTCTGGCGCGATGCCGAGGTAGAACCGGCCGAGCCCACGCGCGTGTCCGAGGGGTGCAGCACCACGTGCTCCAGGCCCAGCTCGGTGCGCGCGATCTGAGCCAGCACGGTGTGCACTCCTTGCCCTACCTCGGCCGCAGCGGAGTGCACCTCGGCGATCGGCCCTGACGGCACGGCGAAGAGCCGCACGCGCGCCTCCGAGGAGTCATCGAAGCCGTCACTGTAGGCGATGTTCTTGTAGCCGACGGCGAACCCGACCCCACGGCGCAGCGCCTCGCCGCGAGACACATTCCCGGCGCCACCGGGGTATGAGAGATGATCGCGCCGGCCCCCCTCTTCCTCCGGCATCGGGATCGCGACCGGCATTGGGATCGCGGCGCAGCGCTCGATCACCTCGCGCACCGGTGCGCTACCCTGGATGACCTGGCCCGTCGGCAGGACCGAACCCGTCTTGAGCGCGTTCTTCAGGCGCAGCGCGACCGGGTCCATCCCCATCGCCTTGGCGAGTTTGTCCATCTGCGCCTCGTACGCGAAGCAGACCTGCACCGCCCCGAAGCCGCGCATCGCCCCGCACGGCGGGTTGTTGGTGAAGACCCGCGTGCCCTCGATGAGCGCGTTGGGCACCTCGTAGGGACCGGCCGCGAAAGTGGAGGCGTTGCCGATGACCGCCGACCCCGACGAGGAGTACGCGCCGCCGTCCAGCAGGAGCCGGGCGCGCACGTTGACGAGCCTGCCGTCACGCGTGGCGCCGTGACGCATCCATATCCGGGACGGGTGCCGGTGAACGTGGCCGAAGAACGACTCCTCCCGGCCGTAGACCATCTTCACGGGCTTCCCGGTGCGCAGCGCCAGCATGCAGGCGTGGACGTGCATGCTGACGTCCTCGCGCGCGCCGAACGCGCCCCCCACGCCCGACAGGTGCAGCCGCAACTTCTCGGCGGGTAGGTTCAGGCAGGGCCCCACCTGTTCGCGGTCCACGTGCAGCCACTGCGTGGCAACGTAGAGGTCCACCCCGCCGTCGGCGGAGGGGATCGCCATGCCGCACTCCGGGCCCAGGAACGCCTGGTCCTGCAT
>JBKJJG010000299.1:0-3097 GCA_046598155.1 bacterium
GCCACACCGTTCCCCGGCGTCGACACGAACCCGGTGGTCTTCTTGATCTCACGGGAACCACCGCAGCCGTCCCTCGCGTGGGCGCGCTGCCTGGCGAGGGATTCGGCATCACTGAAACGCTGGGCTCTCTCAGGGCTTCCGTGCGTTTCTTCCCCTGATCTGGAGGTAGTGTCGCGCGATCTCGCAGAGGCGCTGTCTACCGGGCTATCGAGGGCTCCGCAGCGCGATGGCCACCGCGGGCTGGTTTTGGCCGATGTTGCGACCGTGCTCAGGGGGATCGCTACCGGCGCGAACCAGTTCTTCTTCCTGACCGCCAGGCGAGCCGCGGAACTGGGAATACCTGAGGAGTTCCTGAGGCCGGCGATCGGTCGCACGCGAGATGTTCCGGGAGATGTCATCGCCGATGACCTATTGCAGAGGCTGGAGGCGCAAGGTCGACCCACCCAGCTTCTGTCGCTCGATGGACCGCCGGTGAGGGCGTTACCGAAAACAGTACAGTCCTACATCGAGCAAGGCGCGCGCATGGGGTTGCCCGGGCGCTGGCGCACCCGACGACGCTGGACCGGCTTCGCTTCAACCCTAAAGCCCAATCCGAGACGGGACTCCAACCGCTACTGCTCTCACTGGACGTGTAGCTTGCTGACGAAACGCTCTGGGGTGGAGGAGGGCCATCGAGCCGACCCCGCAGACCTCCCAGACACCGGGAGGCGTGACCACCAAGAAGCCGATCGCCGGACATCGTTTGGCGCTCACCGGCGCGCGGTTGTGCGTGTCCGTGTACAACGCCTGGTTAGGGGTTGCTACTCATTCGCTGACGCCCGCTGCGGACAGCCTCGCCCGATCGTCTTGTTTTGGGATTCGCCCCCGCCATCTTCCAGTTCCAACTCGTAGTACTCCGCGCTACCTTGCGGCTCAAGACGCTCGGAGAGCAGCCACTCGTAGGCGGGCTGCACAAGCACGCCGGGTGCGGTGACTGCAGGCACCTGATCGCGGGTCAGCACGAGCAGCAGCCGCTTCGCGCGCCGATGCTCCCGCGCGGCCTCTTCGAGCGCGCGCAGCTCGCGCTCCATCGTTGCGGGGTCCGAGGGATCTGCGCACACCTGCACGAGCTCCTCACCACCCGCGCCTTGCGGCTCTCCAGCTCGTTCCACACCACGGTTTCCAGCGCGTGGCCCAGGTTCGCGCGCCCGACCGCGTCGAACGCGCCGATCAGGCCAGCGTCCACCGGATACACCTTTCGGGGATTCGAATTGCGGCGCCGTTCGGAATCGGTGGCGAGTGTCACGGCGCTGATCAGAAACGCATCCAGCAGATGGCCGAACATCGCGTGGGCGGTGTCCTTCGCCACGCCGTGCCCCTGGGCCTCGGGAAAGCCGCCCTCCACGAGGTACTCCCGGAAGCGCTTCTCGACGAGCGAGCGCTCCGCGCTGGTCCAGCGCGCCGGTTCCTTCCCGGGCTCCTCGCCACGATGGCGCAGCGAGGTATGCACCTCGCGCGAGAGCATCCGGGCCGACGAGCCGGAGACCGCGATCTCGACGATCTCAGAGTCGATCGCCCGGCGCACAAAGCGCTCCCAGCCCGGCACGAGCTGGATTTCGTCCAGAAACCAATGGACTTCCTCGCGGCCGCGCAGCTCTGGGAAGCGACGGTAGTACTCCTCGAGTAAGAGGCCGAGTTGCTCAAGCGGCAACTCGCCGAGCCGGTCGTCGTCGAAGCTCACAAAGAGCGCCCGCCCGGCGCATGCCGATAACCGCATGCACCTTGCCCGGCACCGCTGGCAGCAGGGCATCGCGCCGGGTCAGTCGTAGCGGCGGCGCCGGCGCGAGCGCCGCGTTAAGCTTCTCCAGCAGCGCGGGGTGGAGGGGCATGACCAGCCGAAGCGTAGCGGCTAAGGTGTCCTTCTATCAAGGACAGATCGTGCCGAACCCGTACTCCATGAAGGGACAGCCCGGCTATTCGAACAAGCCCGCCTGCTCAGTCTTGGGCTTCCCACCCTCGCGGCTGTGGTTGTGACGCTCCCAATTGTGGCGGCGAGTGCGATCTGATATCGTATGGTTATACTGGATGATCGGGGTGAGACAGTGGCTCACGTAGTAGGTCCCAAAGGTCAGGTCGTGATCGCCAAGGAGATCCGTGACCATCTGGGGGTAGGCCCAGGCTGGATCGCGCTCCAGCGCCTGGTGGGGGATCACGTCGAGGTTTACTTCCTCCCCCCCGAGCACCGGCAGTCGCTCAAGGGCAGCCTAGCAGCCCACATCAGGGCGCAGATCGGTGCCGGCCGGGAGTGGGATACGGCCCGGGAAAACGCCTGGGGTGAGGCAGCGCGCGCGAAGGTCCGGGAAACGGAGCCGGGCTCGTGAGCGGGTTCCTGGACACGAGCATGGTCGTCCGTTACCTGACGGGAGACCCGCCCGATCTTGCGGAGAGGGCCGCGGCCGTGATCGACGCCGAGGATGACCTGACCATCACAGACGTGGTGCTGGCGGAGACGGCCTACGTCCTCACGTCGGTCTACCGGGTGCCGCGGGGTGTCGTGGTGGACCACCTGACGGCCCTGCTCCAGAAGGCAAATGTCACACCATATGCGCTGGACAAGGGGGTCGTGCTCCAGGCCCTCCTGTTCTGCAGGCCGTCGGGCCGGGTCTCCTTTGCCGATGCCATGGTGTGGGCCGCAGCCAGGTCTGCGGGGAGCACGGTAGTGTACTCGCTGGACGAGCGCTTCCCCTCAGATGGCCTGGAAGTGTGCGTGGGGCGATAGCGCAGTCAGGCGGGCGAATCGGTCGCCAGATCAGAAGTTGGCATGGTCCATCCCCCAGGGCCGGTTCGGCACGACATCGGCGTGGTCAAGAAGCTCTTCAGACCCTCTGTTGGCGAACGAATGCGTTCGGGCGTTGGGCTGTGACCACCGTTGTCCTCCGTCTCCTAATGTGGATCTCCCCCTATTATCGGGTGTCCATGGAAACCGGGTGCAGTGGAGCAGGCGTCGCTTCAGCCCTGAAGCCGTGTCCGAGACGGGACCCCAACCGCTTCTGCTCTCGCTGGGCGTGTAGCTTGGCGGTGGGGTGGTGCGCTCGGATCGGGCGCGGCCCCCGGTCCC
>JBKJJG010000125.1:0-7321 GCA_046598155.1 bacterium
AGCGGTCCCGCCTATGTCTACCTGTTCATGGAAGCGCTGATCGAGGCCGGAGTCCAAGCCGGCCTGTCGCCGATCGTGGCAAGGGAGCTGGCGCTGCAGACCGTCTACGGCGCTGCCAAGCTCGTAAAGGAAACCGGCGGCGACCCGGGCGATCTCCGGCGCCGCGTGACGTCGCCGAACGGCACCACGATGGCGGGACTGGCCGCATTGGAGGAAGGCGGGTTCACCGCCGCCATAGGGGAAGCCGTGCGCAGGGCAACCCTGCGCGCAGCCGAGCTGGGGAGGTAGCCGCAAAGGACCGTGCGCGACGGGCGGCGTAGTTATAGTTGTGGATCGGATCCGCGGCGTGCGCCGGCCGGTCCATCCCAGACCTGGGAGGTGACCGCTTGTGAGAACCCTTATGCGCAGCGTGACGCTGCTCACCGTGCTCGTCATGGCCTACGGCGGGATTTTCTTCTCCCCAGCCCGGACGTCCGCGCAGACCCAGCAAGTTGCCGTGATCACGTCGTTCCCCAAGGAGTTGTTCGACGCCTACAAGGCCGCGTTCGAGAAGGCGAACCCAGGGTGGACGATGGCCGTCGTCCCCAAGCCCACCTCGGCGGCCATCACGCACGTGCGCGAGCGGGCGGCCCGGCCCGACGTGGACGTCTTCTGGGCCAGCGCAGTGGACGCGTTCATCTTCTTGAAGACCAACAACCTCCTCGAGCGGTACGCCCCGCCGGCAGAGTTCCGGCGCGGCATTCCCGAGAAGGTGGCCGGGTTCCCCATCAACGATCCGGACGGGTTCTTCCACGGGTTCGCCGTGAGCGGCTACGGCATCATGTGGAACAAGACCTACCTGACGCGCAATCGCCTACCCGCGCCCAAGGAATGGGATGATCTGGTCAAGCCCGAGTACTTCGGCCACCTGGTCATCACCGCCCCGAGCCGCAGCGGCACCACCCACCTGACCGTTGAGACGATCCTGCAAGGGTACGGCTGGCAGAAGGGCTGGGAGTTGCTGATACAGATGGGGGGCAACATGGGCGCGATCACGGAGCGCTCCTTTGGGGTGCCCGAGGCCGTGATCGCCGGCCACTACGGCATCGGCGTCGTGATTGACTTCTTCGGGCTCTCGGCCATCGCGTCCGGGCAGCCGATAGACTTCGTCTATCCCTCCCTGACGTCGGTGGTGCCGGCCAACGTCGCCATGATCAAGGGCGCGCCGAACCCCGAAGGCGCCCGCCGGTTCATCAACTTCCTGCTGAGCGATGAAGGCCAACGCCTGCTCTTCAAGCCCGAGATCGCGCGGCTGCCCGTGCGGACCACGCTCTACGCCGAGGCGCCCAAGGGTACTCCCAACCCGTTCAAGATGCGGGCCGGCGTACAGTTCGATGCCGACCTGTCGGCGGGTCGGTACAACGTCACCAACCGGATGTACGACCAGATCATCACGTTCCGCCACGCCGACCTGAAGAAGGCCTGGGAGTCCATCTACCGCGCCGAGAAGGCGATCGAGACCGCAAGGGCGGCCGGCCGCGACGTCACCGAGGCGGAGCGGCTGCTGATCCAGGCGCGGGCATCGGCACGCTACGTGCACGTGAGCGAGAAGATGGCGGCCGAGGTCAGCGGCGGCATGGACCGCGATGCGGCCTACCGCAGCGCCAAGGAGCGCGAGTGGGGTGAGGTGGCGCGGACCTCCTACGCCCGAGCACTGCAACAGGCCAATCAGATTGAGGAGCTCGTAAGGCGTCGCTAGCCCCAAGGTGGGTTTGCGCCGCCGATCCGTAATATGAGCATCCCTGCTCCCCAGCCGCTGCCGGCGCCGGTACCGGCTCGCGCAGCGTTCAGGTGGCGTGTGGCCGTGGATCCCGGGCACGCCGCCCTGATGGCAATCCTGCTGGCCATCCTGGGCGTGTTCGTCGTCCTGCCGATCGGCGTGGTCCTGAAGGTCGCGCTCACCGGCGCCGAGGGCGGGTTTACGCTCTCCCACCTGGCGCGGTTCTTCCATACCCCGCTCTACGTGGAGTCGCTGGTCAACAGCCTGGTGGCAGGCCTGTGGACGGTGGCGATCGGCACCGTGCTGGCGCTCCCGCTGGCGTTCGTCGTCGCCCGCTACGACTTTCCCGGCCGGATGCTGGTGGTCACGCTCGCGACCCTCCCTCTGGTCATCCCGCCGTTCGTGGGTGCGATCGCGCTGATGCAGATCTTCGGCCGCGCCGGGACCGTGACGCTGCTGTTTCAGGACCTATTCGGCCTGCGCCTCAACATCATGGAGGGCTTGCGCGGGATCATCCTTGCGCAGGCGTTGCACTTCTTCCCATTCATCTTCCTGACGGTGACCACCGCGCTGATGAACGTGGACCGGTCGCTGGAGGAGATGGGGCAGATGATGGGCGCGCGTGGCTGGCGGCTGCAGCGCCGGGTGGTGTTCCCGCTGGTGCTGCCGTCCTACGCCGCCGGCGCGCTGCTCACCTTTGTGAAAGCCGTGGACGACATCGGCACGCCGTTCATCCTGAACTTCAAGAACATGCTCGGACCGCAGGCCTACCTGCGCATCACCACCGTGGGCCGGGATGACGTGGACGGCTACGTGATCTGCGTCGTCATGGTCGTCATCTCGATCGTCTGCGTGCTGGCCTCGAACTGGATCGTCTCCCGCCGCGAGTACGCCACGCTCCAGACCGGAGCGCGGACGCCCGAAGGTGGCCGGACGCTGACCGGGTGGCGGCTGACCGGGGTGCTGGGCATGTGTGCCGCGATCATCGGCACCGCGCTGATCCCGCACCTGGGCGTGGTGATGCTGTCGTTCAGCAAGGTGTGGAGTCTCAGCTACCTGCCCAGCGCCTACACGCTGGGCAACTATGCCGAGATTTTCCTGCGCGCCCCGCGCTTCGTGGTCAACACCCTCGTCTACAGCGTGGGCGCCGCGCTGCTGAGCGTGGTACTGGCCGCGGCGATCGCTTACCTGCTTCAGCGCGGCCGGGTTCCCGGCAAGGGGCTGCTTGACTGGATTGCCATGATGCCGATCGCCCTGCCCGGCGTCGTGGTGGGCGTAGGCTTCCTGCGCGTCTTCTACGGCGTCACGCTCCCCTGGATAGACCAGCCGCTGGCGGCCACCTGGGTGATCTTTGTGCTGGCCTACACGGTGCGGCGGCTTCCCTACGCGCTACGCGCGAGCCACGCGGCGCTGCACCAGGTGCACCCTTCGCTCGAAGACGCCGCGGGGATCGCCGGCGCGCCTCGGCTGCGGGCGTTCCGCCGGGTGGTGCTGCCGCTCATACTGGGCGGCGTGATCGCCGGTGGCGTGCTGGTGTTCGTGACCGCAGCGGTTGAGTTCAGCGCAACGATCATCCTGGTAAGCCGGATCGAGCAGAGCCCGCTGGCCTACGGGATCTACATCTACTCCCAGAGCGCGCTCGGCCGGGGCTCCGCCGCGGCGCTTGGGGTTGTGGCGATCGTGATCGTGGCGCTTGGGACGTATCTGGCCAACCGGCTGAGCGGCCGGGGCAGGATGGCGTTCACGCTGTAGCGGGCACCCAACCTCGTCCCCACGCTCGCGGAATGTGCTACAATAGGTACTAAAGTACCAGAGGTCATATCGACGGGTAACAGAGGGACGCTCTGATGCCTCAAGGGAAGTCCTCACGGGCCAACCCGCACCGGCTGCGCAAGATCCACGTTGACCTACCAGAGGACGTTCACAGGAGGCTGCGGGTCAAGGCCGCGCTGGAGGACACGTCCATACGCGCGTTTGTGGCTCACGTGGTGGGCGAAGCCGTCAAAGATGTCGTGATTCCGGCGGCGAGGCCCGAACACCGGGGAAAGTCCGAATGACCCATTTGCACCAGCGGATCGAAGCCCGCGTGGACGCTTTCACGGGTGCCCTCACTGATCCCGCCAAGACCGAGTTCTTCGTCGAGGACAAGGACACGGAAGGTAGACACCAGCGCGAACACGACCGCACGCATCCGGTGGACGGCGAGACCGGCCTGAAGGCCATTGCCCTGAAGCAGTGGGAGAACCTTAACCCCGGCCGGGTAGAATATGAGATGATCTTCACCGCCACCGATAGCGTAACCGCCGATCAGATGCGTGTTGTCAGACAGTTCGTTCAGGAGCGCGGAGCATGAGCCCTCGGATTCCTATCGAACGCGAGAAGCTCGTCGAGTTCTGCCGGCGCCACCACATTCGCAAACTGGCCCTGTTTGGCTCCGTCTTGCGGGAGGATTTCGGCCCTGACAGCGACGTTGACGTGCTCGTGGAGTTCGAGCCGGAGCATGTCCCAGGGCTGGCGTTCATCGCCATGGAAGCAGAACTCTCCCAGATCCTCGGCAGAAAGGCCGACCTGAACACGCCGGGGTTTCTGAGCCCATACCTCCGGGACCGCGTCCTCGCCGAAGCGGAGGTTCAGTATGTCGCGGCGTGAGAACCAGGTCAGCCTTCGACAGATGCTGGACTACGCCCGCGAGGCGCTAGCGATGGCGCAGGGTAGGACCAGACAAGAACTTGACACCAACCGGATGCTGAGCCTTGCGCTGGTGAAGCTCCTTGAGATCGTAGGGGAGGCAGCGAACCGGGTTCCGACGGATCTGCACCTGAGGTATCCTCAAATCCCATGGCAGCAGATCATCGGTCTGCGCAACCGACTGGTCCACGGCTATGACCAGGTGGACCTCGACATTCTCTGGCAAATCATCACACATGACTTGCCGCCTCTCATCGGTGAACTCGACAAAGTCATTGCTGCTGAAGAGGCGTCCCGATGAGCCGCCAGACGAGGCCACGCGCAAGGAAACCCTCGCCTGGAACCGAGTCCGCAGTCAAGATCACCCCCGCCTCCTACCCTCCCGGCGGCCTTCTGTTCCACGGCGACAACAAAGAAGTCCTGGCCCATCTCTTGGCTACCGGCTTTCGGGGCAAGGTGAACCTGATCTACATTGAGCCGCCGTTCGACTCGGGCGCGGACTACGTCCGTAAGGTCAGCCTTCGTGGAGCAAGAGATCGAGCGCCTGCAGCAGCAGGCCGGCCTGCTCAACCCCAAGATTGACGACTGGAGGGCGATGGTGGACTGCGTGATGATTGGCCCGGCCTACGACGGTCAGGCGTTCACCGTGGCGATGTCCGTCGAGACGGTCTGATGCGCCTCAAGCCTGTTGACGTCGAGGTTCGTGGACTGCACCGGAGGTTCCGTGACGCGGTCGCCGTACACGACCTCTCGCTCTTGATCCAGCGCGGCGAGTTCTTCACCTTCCTCGGGCCGAGCGGTTGCGGCAAGACGACCACGCTGCGAATGATCGCCGGGCTGCTCGAGCCGGACGCCGGGGAGATCCTGTTCGACGGGCGCGACATGACGCGCGTCCCTCCCTGGCACCGCAACATCGGCATGGTTTTCCAGAACTACGCCCTCTGGCCGCACATGACGGTGTTCGAGAACGTGGCGTTTGGCCTGGTAGAGCGCCGGGCCCCGCGCGGCGAGATCGGCGGCCGGGTGGAGGAGGCGCTGCGCCTGGTTGGTCTGGAAGGGCTGGGGGGCCGCCTGCCGTCTCAGCTCTCCGGCGGGCAGCAGCAACGGGTGGCGCTGGCGCGCGCCGTGGTGGTGGAGCCGGCGCTGCTGCTGCTGGACGAGCCCCTCTCCAACCTGGATGCCAAGCTGCGCGTACAGATGCGCAACGAGCTGGTCAAGCTGCAGAGGCAGTTGGGCATCACCACCATCTACGTGACCCACGACCAGGAAGAGGCGCTGATGCTCTCAACGCGCGTCGCGGTCATGCACCGCGGGCACCTCATGCAGATCGGCTCGCCACAGGACGTCTACGAGCGTCCGGCTGACCCGTTTGTGGCGGACTTCCTGGGCGGAGCCAACTTCCTGCCCGGCGCGGTCCGCACCGTCTCCGGCGAAGGGATCGCCGTGGTACTGGAAGGCGGGGAGGTGCTCCACGTCTCGGCGTCCCGCAACGCGGGGTTTGCGGCCGGTGAGCGCGTCACGGTGTGCCTGCGGCCCGAGGTGCTGGAGCTGGTGCCCGCCGACGGCGCGGCCGATGGCGGCAACGTCCTGCACGGCACACTGCGGCTGCGGAACTACCTGGGCTGGGTTATGACCTGCGAGATCGAACTCCGGGGTGGGGCGCTGATCCGCGCCCAGGCCGCCAATCCCCGCGTGCAGTTGCGCTTCGCAGAGGGCGGGCCGATCGCGGTCCGGTTCTCACCAGAAGACGTGTTGCTGCTGCGGCACTCCGCCTAGCCCCGACGGACCTCCTCCGGCAAGGCCAGGAAACGGCGGGCCACCTCGGGATCGAAGTGCTTCCCGGTCTGCTCTCGTATGTACGCCAGCGCCGCATCCTCGGACCAGGCCTGGCGGTATGGACGGTCCGACCGCAGCGCGTCCCAAACGTCTACCACGGCGAAGATCCGGGCTGTAAGGGGGATGCGCTCCCCAGCCAGTTCCTGAGGATACCCTGTCCCGTCCCACCGCTCATGGTGACAGTAGGGGATGTCCAGCGCCGGCCGCAGGAACGGGATGGGCGCGAGCATCTCGCGGGCAAGCGCGGGGTGCCGGCGCATTACCTCCCACTCGTCGTCGGTCAGCGGGCCGGGCTTCAACAAAATAGCATCGGGCACGCCCATCTTGCCGATGTCGTGCAGGAGCGCCCCCCGGCGAACGTGCACCAACACGGCCTCCGGGATTCCCATGTCACCTGCCAGATGCAGCGCCAGCTCCGTCACGCGCCGGGTGTGCCCTTCTGTCTCTCGATCCCGCAGGTCCAGTGCCCGGCCCCATCCCTCAAGGGTCGCGTCGTACGCGAAGGCCAACTCGAGATGGGAGCGCTGCAGTCCATCGAACATCTCTGCGTTGTCAATGGCGATGGCCGCCTGGGCGGCCAGGCCTTCGAGGAACTCCAGCCAGTCCGGCGTTGGTGACAGCGGGGTACGGCCATAGATCTCCAGCACGCCCTTGACCTGTCCCTTGGCTATCAGCGGCACCGCCATGTAGGCAACGAATCCGGCCTGCGCCATGGCGCTGGCCAGGCAGGCAGGGGGCTGATCAAGGCCACTGATGGAGACGCTGCGCCGTTGGAGAACGGCCTGTCCCGCGGGTCCGGCCGTCACCGGGATGGGATCAGTCCGGTTCGCCAGGAAGGGCACCCCGCGGCTGGCAGCGTGCTCCAGTGCCATCGTCGCCGGACGGAACAGGAGCACTGCTGCGCCGTCCACCCGCATGATCGCGGTTACCTCCTCGGCGAGCAACTTCAGGATCATGCGGAGGTCGAGACTGGAGGTGATGGCCCGGTCAATGGCCCGCGTGGCGGTCAGTCGCTCCAACTGCCGTTCGGTCTGCTCG
>JBKJJG010000235.1:0-4857 GCA_046598155.1 bacterium
TTCAATGCGTCCCAGATCGCGACGTTGATCGGCGCCGTCATGCTGGCCTCCGGTGTCGTGACCCTGCTCCAGGTACACTGGGGGACACGGCTTCCGATTGTGCAGGGCGTCTCGTTCGCATTCCTCGGACCGTTCTTCGCGATCATCGGCCAGCACAAGGGTCCTTTGGCCATGCAGTACATAGCCGGCGCCATCATGAGCGGCGCGGTCGTCGAGGCCGCGGTGGGTCACTTCGGCTGGATCGGCAAGCTGCGCCGGTTCATCAGCCCGGTGGTGATCGGGCCGGTGATCATGCTGATCGGCCTGGCCCTGTTCAAGGTTGGCGCGCCGATGGCCGGGCTGTTCTGGCCCATTGCAGCGCTGGTTATCATCTGCATCTTCTGGTTCTCGCAGTTCCTCTCGAGGACCAGTCTCGTCTTCCGGCTGTTCCCCATCCTGCTGGCAGCCGCCCTCGGTTGGGGGATCTCCCTCCTCCTCAGCGAGATCGGCATGTTCGATGCCAAGCACCCGGCCTACGTCAGCCTGGCCGGGGTGGCGGCATCGCCGTGGTTCCGGCCGCCGTGGGGCGAGGGGGTCGGCTGGATCTTCCCGTGGGGATGGCCCAAGTTCAGCCTGGCGTTCTTCCTGGCGATCCTGGCGAGTTACCTGGCCTCGATGGTCGAGTCGTTCGGTGACTACCACTCGGTTTCGTACATGAGCCGGCTCCCAGACCCGAGCGAGCAGACGATCAGCCGCGGCATCCGCGCCGAGGGCGTGGGCTGCTTCTTCACCGGGATCTTCGGCGGTTTCGCCAGCACCAGCTACTCCGAGAACATCGGCCTGATCGGGATTACCCGCGTGGCCAGCCGCTACGTGGTGACCATCGGGGCGTTCATCCTCATCTTCTTTGGGGTTTTCGCCAAGTTTGGGGCAGTGGTCGCCACGCTGCCCAGGCCGGTTGTCGGCGCGCTGTACTGCGCGCTGTTCGGCCTCATCGCCGCGATCGGCGTGCAGCAGGTGGCCCGGGCCGATCTGCGCAGCGACCGTAACCTGCTCATCATCGGGTTCTCTCTCTTTATGGGTCTGAGCCTGCCGGCCTACTTCGGCGGCGTGCCGGAGTTCGGCTTTGCGGCCAGAAAGGTGGCCATCGCCTGGGCACCGTGGCTGGCCGACATGATCAACATAATCGGGTCCACCGGCATGGCGGTGGCCGCGATATTCGGGCTCATTCTGGACAACCTGCTGCCCGCCACGCCCGAGGAGCGGGGCATCAGGAGCTAGGCGAGGTAGAGTGCACCGCGGCGGCTGCCCTCTTTGGGCAGCCGCCGTCATCTTCGGCAGGTCAGGTTTCGGCCCGTCAGGTTTGCTTCGTCGAGATCCCGGGTAGAACCTGAAGCAGGATTACTGACGCCAGGATGAGCGCCGCCCCAGCCATTCCCCTGCTGGTGAGCGCCTCTCCGATAAACACCGCCGCTGCCCCGGAGGCGACCACCGGCTCGATCGTGGCGGTGAGACTCGCGGTCCTGCTGTCAATGAACCGCAGACTGTACAGAAACAGGCCGAACGGCACCAATGTGGCAGCCACGACGATGAACGCTATCATGCCCCACTCGGCCGCGCTGTACGGCTGCAGGTAGGCCTGCCAAGGTGGCACGAACAGACTCCACAGGACGGCGCCGGTGCCCAGCGCGTACAGGAGCATCTCCCACGAGCCGGTGGTGCGCGCCCGCGACCGGCCCACCAGCACCCACGCCGCGAATCCCAGGGCCGAGGCGATGCCGGTGGCCAGTGCCACCGGCGTGACCGCCAGGCCTCCCGGCCCCACGACCAATAGATACGCGCCGCCCATCGCGCCCGACAGGGAGATTGCCTGGACCGTGGTGAGCCGCTCCCTGTGCAGCACTACCCCGTAGGCCACAACAAGCGCCGGCGCGGTGTACTGTAGAAATATGGCCGTGGCCACGTCGGCCAGGCTGATCGTCAGGTAGTATGTGGACTGCGCGAGCACCATAGCCGCGCCCAGCGGCAAGAGCCGGAGAACCTCCGCGCGGGGCAGCCGGACCGGCTTGCGCATGATCGCGAAGATGGCGAGGGTGAGGGCGAAGGCCGCGGTCAGCCGGATCTCCACGAGCGCCAGCGGGTCCACCCTTCCCGAGAAGAGCGACTTGGCCACAACGCCCGAGATGCCCCACAGCACCGCGGCGGCTATCACCGCCGCATACCCCCGCCAGCGCATCTACGCCGCGACCCTGTGCCACGCCCAGCAGAAACCGGTCAGCGCGTCGGCGCCGGAGGTTTCGCCGATGAGCAAGAGCCGCCGCACCGCCGCGCGCGCGGCACCTGGTCCCTGGCCGATGCCGCGCACCAGGGCGTGCCAGGGTTCCGAAGCCCAGCCCTGCCGGGCGGCTTCCAGGTAGGCGGCGCTGATGCGCGTGGTATGAGGAACCGCGGCGCTGACCAGGAGGTCCCGAACCCGCGACGCACCCCCGGCCGCATCCGCCATCGTGGGCCACAGCGTGATCGCGTACACGATCCCGGTCAGCAGATCGTCCCCGGACGGCGTCAGGCCGGGGCCGCGCCCGGCGATCCGCGCGGCTACCGCGTGGGCCGCCGCACCGGGGTTGCTTTCTCCTGACAGAAACGCGGCGATGGCGGCCAGCCCGGAGGCAAGTGCCTCCACTAGGCCATCCCGCGTCACCACGCTCGACCGGGATGCGTGGGCATGGAGCTCGTTAACGACCGCCTCGCGGACGCCCCTCATCGCATCCGGCGCGAGGTCTCTGGGCAGCTGGGGCAGCGTTGGATCCCAGACGCGGGCACCCCCGAGGTCCACCACGGCCCGCCCGATCCGCAGCCTGCCGTCCCGGAGGACGACCCGCTCCCCAGGGGCGACCGTCCTCACCGCCGAGAACCCGCTCACCCCGATTGTCAGCGGTCCAGGGTCGAGCTCGCTGGAGGCAGCCGCGACGATGTGGCCGTCCAGGTCCAGGTAGGCGCTGCGCTCGAACGAGGCCAGAACGGTTCCGGCCGCGTCGCGGCTCCGCAGACCGGCCAGCGGCGCGGCGATAAGATCGGCCCGCGTCGCAGCAGTCGGCGGGGAAAGGATCATGCCTCGCCGGCAGCCTTCACCGCCTCCACGATCGCCGCATATCCCGTGCACCGGCACAGGTGCCCGCCCAGTACCTCGCGGATCGTCTCGTCCGAGGGACGGGGATGGTCGCGCAGCAGGGCCGTCGCGCTCATCAGGAACCCCGGCGTACAGAAGCCGCACTGGAGCGCGTGGTGGTCCACAAACGCTTGCTGCAGAGGGGACAGCGCGTCGGGCGTGCCCAGCGCCTCGACCGTGGTGACCTCGGCGCCGTCGGCCTGCACGGCGAACAGCAGGCACGACCTGACCGGCTGACCGTCCAGCAGAACAGTGCACGCCCCACAGACGCCATGCTCGCATCCAATGTGCGTTCCGGTCAGCCCCAGGTCCTCGCGCAGGAAGTCGGCCAGCGTGCGCCGCACCTCGACCGTTCGGGCGACCTCGCTGCCGTTGACGCGCAGCCGGATCGGTGCCTGGCTCACCGGCGCCCTGCGCCTGGTGCGGCGTCGGGCCTGCCGGAGGGTGGCATTCTCTTCCGAGGGGTCACCGTGCATCATCGTCGCTCCCTGATGCGCTGCTCCCGGATACGCTCGGCTGCCTGCAATACGGCCCGGCCTGTCAGCACCCCGGCGACTTGTCTTCGGTAGGCGGCGGTGGCATGGATATCGGAGGGAGGGTCGAGCCGGTCCTGTACGATGCGTACCATCTCCGCAACGGCGGAGCCGGCAACCTGCCGTCCCAGGAGCGCCTGCTCGGCCTCAGGTATACGGACCGGCCCGGGCCCCACGCCGGTGAAGACCAGGCGTGCGCCGGTGCACCGGCGATCGCCGTCGAGCCATAGGACCGCGGCCACGCCGGCCAGGGCAAAGTCGCCGTGCCGCCTGGCGATCTCAAGAAACGCCCATCCGGCGTCCGAAGGCAGCGCGGGCAGGCGCACCTCGGTCAGCAGCTCATCGGGCTCAAGGGCGGTGGTTAGGTAGCCCGCAAAGAACTGCTCGCTGTCGAGCACGCGCTCCCCGCGCACGCTGGCAAGCACGAAGCGGGCGTCCAGCGCCGCGGCCGCCGCGGGCAGTTCTGAGGCCGGATCGGCGTGCGCCAGGCTTCCGCCGATCGTGCCGCGCGTGCGGATCTGTGGGTGCCCAATGCAGCGGACTGCCTCGGCCAGCAGGGGTATCCGCTTGAGCACGCGTCGGTGGGTTTCCACCGCGTGCTGGCGCGTCATCGCGCCGATCGCGAGCCCTTCTCCAAAGGGGCGGATGAAGGCCAGGTCCCTTATCCGGTTCAGATCCACCAGTACGGCCGGCCGGGCCAGGCGCATCGCCAGCAGCGGCACCAGGCTCTGCCCGCCGGCCAGCACCTTTGCTTCAACGCCGTACTCGCTCAGGGCTTCCAACGCCTCGAGGCGCCGGCGGGGCGCCAGGTATTCAAATGGTGCGGGTTTCACGATGGGACCTCCACACCGCCCAGCAGTTCCAGCAGCCGGGCGTGCGACAGCGGCATCTCTGCGACCCGCGTGCCCAGGGCATCGTCCAGCGCCGAGGCGAAGACCGCCGCGGCTGGGATCACACCCGCCTCCCCCGCGCCCTTCACGCCCAGGGGGTTAAGCGGGGACGGGGTCTCGACGTGCCCGATCTCGACCTTGGGGACCTCGGCCGCGGTCGGCAGCAGGTAGTCCATGAACGTCTGCGTCAGGAGTTGGCCGTCCTCGTCGTAGACCAGCTTCTCGTAGAAGGCGCCGCCGATGCCCTGGGCCACGCCGCCTTGGATCTGTCCGTCCAGGATCATCGGGT
>JBKJJG010000262.1:0-5547 GCA_046598155.1 bacterium
GTGCTACCTCCTATTACCCCTCAACCTTTTACCCCTCAACCTTCACGACCTTGAGGAAGTTGGTGGTCCCGGGCTGGCCGATCGGGACCCCGGCGGTGACCACCACCTGGTCGCCGGGTCGCGCTGCGCCGAGCTCGACCGCCGCGCGCACGCCGCGCGCCACCAGCGCGTCAATGTCGTTGATCCGGTCCACCAGGACCGGCCTCACGCCCCATGTGAGCGAGAGCTGCCGCAGCGTTGCCGGCGTAGAAGTCACCGCCACGATCGGCCTCCTCGGCCGCAGCCGCGATACCCGGCGCGCGGTGCTCCCGGACTCGGTGGCCGCCACGATGGCCGCGGCGCCGATCGCCTCCGCGGCCTGGCACGCGGCCAGCGCAATCGCCTCGCCTGTCTCCCCGGTCCGATCGCGCGCGTGCCGGCTCAGGAGCAGCTCGTACGGCAGCGCTTCCTCGGCCCGCGCGGCTATCGCGGCCATTATGGATACGCTCTCGACAGGATGCCGCCCGATGGCCGTCTCGCCCGAGAGCATCAGCGCGTCGGTGCCGTCGAACACCGCGTTGGCGACGTCCGCGGCCTCGGCCCGCGTCGGCCTCGGCCGGACCACCATGCTCTCCAGCATCTGCGTGGCGGTTATCACCGGCTTCCCGTGCCTGTTGCACAGGCTGATGATCGTCTTCTGGACTACCGGTACCTCTTCAATCGAGGTCTCCACCGCCAGATCGCCCCGGGCGATCATCACACCGTCGGCGGCGGCGACGATCTCCTCGATCCGGTCCAGGGCCCGGCGCCGCTCGATCTTGGCCACGAGCCGAATCGCCCCACCGCGGCCGGCAATCCACCGGCGTACCTGCTCGATGTCGTCCGCGCTCTCGATGAACGACAGACCGGCAAAGTCCACGCCGTGGGAGATCCCCCACTCCAGCGCAAGCAGGTCATCCTCGGTAACGGCGGGCATGCTTAGGCGGGCGCCGGGCAGGTTCACGCCGGCGTGCTGGCGCAGCCGTCCTCCGAACTCGACCACACAGTTCACCCGGCCCGCGGCCACGTCCCTGACAACCAGGTCCAGCTCCCCGTCCTGCATGAAGATGTGCTGGCCAGGACGCACGTCGTCTGCCAGGCGGGGGTAGTCCACGGGAATCGTGTCTCCATCAGCAGCGGTGCCCGCGGACAGAACAACCTCGTCGCCCGCGGACAGATCAACCGCACCGCCAGGCAGGTCCCCAACGCGGATCTTGGCTCCGGGCAGGTCCACCAACGCCCCCAGCGGCACGCCGATCTCATCGGCGGCACGGCGTGCGGACTCCAGGCGGAGTGCATGCTCGTCGGGCGTGCCGTGGGAGAAGTTCAGGCGCACCACGTTTACGCCAGAGGCAACCATCCCCCGGATGATCTCCGGTGACTGCGAGCCCGGCCCGAGTGTGGCCACGATCTTCGTTCGGCGGAGTGTGCTCATCGGCTGGAATCCTCCCGAAGTATACCAACCCTGCTGCCGCGGCAGAAGGCCCGTCCGCAGATCAGCGCGAAAAGTAAGGGACATCTCCACATCACAGGAGGCATTTCAGTGGTACTCCGTATCGTCGTATTCGGCAGCGGCGCCGTGTTGATGGGTCTCGAGATCGTGGGCAGCCGCCTGATCGCACCGTTCTTTGGTAGTTCCGTTTTCGTGTGGGGCGGGTTGATCAGCATCTTCCTGGGCGCACTGAGTCTGGGTTACTACCTGGGCGGTATGATGGCCGACCGGTGGCCCAGGGCTACCGTGCTCGCGGGCCTGCTTATGCTGGCAGGCCTGACGATACTGACGCTTACGATAACGGCGCGCCCGATCCTGCTGGCGTTCGACGCATGGGACCTGGGGCCGCGGCTCAACCCCATGCTTGCCTCGATCGTGCTCTTCGCGGTCCCCAGCGTGCTGATGGGGATGACTTCACCGTTTGCGATCAAACTCGTGGCAAGGGACCTCAGCACCGTCGGCGCCAGCGCCGGCATGCTCTACGCGCTCTCGACTGTGGGCAGCATCGTCGGCACCGTGGGCACCGCCTTCTTCCTGATCCCGGCCCTGGGAGTGAAAACAATCCTCTACCTGCTGGGCGGCACGCTGCTGGCGCTGGCGGGCATGTTGGCCTCCGCGCACGGCCGGCTGCCCCGTCCTGCCGTGGGGGGGGCGGCGTTGATCCTCGCTCTGCTGGTCGCACCTCCGCTCCAGGGAGGGCCGATCAAGCTCCCGGTCTCGCGCGTGCTCTACGAGAAGGACAGTGTCTATCACCAGATCAGCGTCATGGAGGACGGCCTCAATCGCTACCTCCGGTTCAATCGGTCGTTCCAGGGTGGGATGGTCCTGCGCGACCCGTTCGAGAGCCCGTTTCTGTACACGTCGTACGCGCACCTGGCGCACGTCTTCCACCCGGCGATCAGGCGCGTGCTGTTGATAGGGCTGGGCGCCGGCTCGATCCCCAAGCGGTTCACGCGCGACTACGCCGGTGTGAGCGTGGAGAGCGTTGAGCTCGACCCCGCGGTGGTGGACGTAGCCAAACGGTTCTTCGAGGTCAAAGAGGACGGGCGTCACCGGATCGTGGTCCAGGACGGCCGGGTGTTCCTCCGGCGCACCGATGCGAAGTACGACCTGATCATCCTGGATGCCTACTTTGCCGAAGGCATCCCCTTCCACCTGGCCACCCGTGAGTTCCTCGAGACGGTCCGCGACAGGCTGGCGCCGGGCGGCATAGTCGTCTCCAACATCATCGGGGCGCTGGAGGGCCCGCAGAGCCGGCTGTTCCGCGCGCTGTACAAGACCTACGGCCGGGTCTTCCCCGGACTGTACCCGTTCCCTACGGCGTTCGGCCTGGCCCGCAATCCCACCGAGACCCGCACGATCATCCTGGTTGCGGGCGCGCAGGCCGGGATGACCGGCGAGGAGATACTTACGATCGCGCGGCGCCTGCGGGCGGAGGGGCGGGTGCGCCTGCCCCTTGACCGCTACGCGAAGGACTTCTATGAAAGCAAGGTGTCCACCGACGACGTCCCGGTATTCACCGATGACTATGCGCCGGTGGACATCCTTCCCGTATACGGTTGGGAGCCGGAGCGCACCAAGTAGCGGCGCGCGTCCGCTCAGCTCGCCGCGTTGCGCGAGTTCCTCCGCTCGATTGCCTGGGCGTCCGCCACGGCCACCGCGGCCATGTCAATGATGCTGCTGACCTCCGCGCCTCGCGGCAGCACGTGGACCGACCTGGCCATCCCCATGAGGATGGGGCCGATGACGGTGGCGCCACCGATGTGCTGCATCAGCTTGTATGCGACGTTGGCCGCCTCCAAACTGGGGAAGACCAGTACGTTGGCCTCCCCGCGCAGCGTCGAGAACGGGTAGTCGGCCTCGCGCAGGGCGGGAACCAGAGCGGTGTCCACCATCATCTCGCCGTCAACCATGAGGTCCGGACGCCGCGCGCGCACGAGCTCCACCGCCCGGCGGACCTTCTCCGAGAACGGGTGGCGCGTGGAGCCGAAGCTGGAGAACGAGAGCATGGCCACGCGGGGGGTAATGCCCAGGTCAACCGCGCGCTCCGCGGCCATGATGGCGATGTCGGCCAGATCCTCGGACGTGCTAACAATGTTCACCGTCGGATCGGCAAACAAGTATACCTTCCCTTCCTTAAGGACAATGTAAAGCCCTGAGGCCCTGTCCACACCGGGCGCAACGCCGATTATCTGGAGCGCAGGCCGGATCACGTCCGGGTAGTTGTAGGTGACGCCCGCCACGAACGCGTCCGCGTCCCCCAAGTGCACCATCATCGAGCCAAAGACGTTGGGCCGGATGATCTCCTCGTGGGCCTCGCGGCAGGTAACGCCCTTGCGCTGGCGCAGACGGAACAGCGCGTCGGCGTACGCTTCGCGCAGCGGCGACCGCTCGGGGTCCACGATCTCCAGGGGAACCGTGACGCGTATCTCCCCCATGCGCGCACGGATGACGTCCTCGCGCCCCAGGAGGATCGGGTGCCCGATTCCGTCCTTCTTGACCACGGCTGCAGCGCGGACGATGCGTGGGTCCTCGCCCTCGGAGAAGACGATCCGGCGCGGGGAAGCCTGCGCCTGCCGTACGATCGATCCCATGACCTCATAGCCGGGTACGAGCCGGCAGGCCAGCTCGTCACGATACTTCGCCAGATCCACCGTGACACGGGCCACCCCGGTACGCATGGCCGCCTCGGCTACCGCCGGGGCCACCCACAGCGCAACGCGCGGATCGTTGGGCTTCGGTATGACGTACTCCTGCCCAAACTGAAGGGTCTTGAGCCCGTAGGAGCGCAGTACGCTGTCGGGAACCTCCTCCTTGGCCAGCGCGGCCAGCGCCCGCGCGGCGGCCAGCTTCATCTCCTCGTTGATCTTGCTGGCCCGCACGTCCAGCGCGCCGCGGAAGATGAACGGGAAGCCCAGCACGTTGTTGACCTGATTGGGGAAGTCGGACCGGCCGGTACCCACGATGGCGTCGGGCCGCTCCGCGCGTGCCTCGTCGTAGGGGATCTCAGGGTCGGGGTTGGCCATGGGGAAGATGATGGGTTTGGGAGCCATGCTCTTCACCATCTCGCGCGTGACGAGCCCCTTCGCCGAGAGGCCGACGAACATGTCGGCGCTCACCATGGCATCGGCCAGGGTACGGGCCTTGGTCTCAACGGCGAACCGTTCCTTGAAGGGGTTCATCCCCTCGGTCCGGCCCTTGTAGACAACCCCCTTGGTGTCAACCAGGGTGATGTGCTCCCGCTTCATCCCCAATGTCACGAAGAACTCGCCGGAGGCGATCGCTGACGCGCCGGCCCCGCTGATCACGCAGCGGACATCCTCGATCCGCCTACCGGTGATCTCCAGGCTGTTGAGCAGCGCCGCCCCGGTGATGATGGCGGTACCGTGCTGGTCGTCGTGGAAGACAGGGATGTCCAGTTCTTCAATGAGCCGCCGTTCGACCTCGAAGCACTCGGGGGCCTTGATGTCCTCCAGATTTATCCCCCCCAGCGTCGGGGCAATCGCGCGCGCGAAGGCAATGATCTCCTCTGCGGTCGTGGCATCAATCTCGATGTCGAAGGCGTCCACGTCCGCGAACCGCTTGAACAGTAGTGACTTCCCTTCCATGACCGGCTTGCTGGCCAGAGGGCCCAGGTTGCCCAGGCCGAGGATCGCGGTGCCGTTGCTGATGACGGCGACCAGGTTGCCCCTGTTGGTGTACTTGAACGCGTCGAGCGGATCGGCGTGGATCGCACGCACCGGCTCGGCCACGCCCGGGCTGTAGGCGAGCGTCAGGTCACGCTGCGTGGCACATGGTTTGGTGAGGGTGATCGCGATCTTGCCAGGGCGGCCTAGGGTGTGGTACTCAAGTGCTTCCTCGCGGGTGAACTTCACGGATCCCACCAGGATCGCCTCCTTGGGGTATTGGGGCACTCATCCAGACTGACGGTAGCAGGCCGCCGCGGGCGCCGCATCAGTTCCAGACCCGAATAACCGTAGGACATCAGCGCAGAGCAGGCCCGCGGCCGGCCGGACCCCCGGCGGCCGGGCCCGCGG
>JBKJJG010000108.1:0-2268 GCA_046598155.1 bacterium
AGCAGCAACGCCGTGAGCAAGGCCGCGAGTGGCATCGGGGCTGCAGCCATCTCCAGGGCGCGCACGGCAGGGATCATGCCCCCCTGGGGGCAACCGGCAGCCGCGCCACAACCCTCCGGGCCACCTCCCGCAGCACCTTCGAGGCAGGGCTGTCTGGATGGGTCTTGACGGTCGGCAGCCCGCTGTCGCCGCCCTCGCGCAAGGCCAGGTCAATGGGAATCTCCCCCAGAAGCGGGACGCCCAGGATCTCGGCCAGGCGCTGTCCACCGCCCCGACCGAACAAGTCAACGGTCGGCGCCCCGGGCGCCGGCGTGAACCCCGACATGTTCTCAACCACGCCGATGACCTCCATGTTGACGAGTTCAGCCATCTTCGCGGCGCGGGTTGCCACGCTCACCGCAGCGGGCTGCGGGGTGGTCACGATCAGCATGCTGGCACGGGGCAGCGTCTGCGCGATCGTGAGCGAGACGTCTCCGGTCCCGGGCGGCAGGTCAATCAGCAGGTACTCCAGATCATCACCCCAGTACACCTCGGAGATGAAGGTGACCAGGGCCCTGTGCAGCATCGGGCCTCTCCAGACCACCGCAGCCGACTCGTCGGGCAGCAGGAAGCCGATGGACATCACCTTGATGCCGTCGCTCTCGAGGGGGATCAACATCTGGTCTATGGCGGTTGGCCGTCCTGTGACGCCCAGCATCCGGGGGATGGAGAAACCATAGATGTCGGCGTCAAGCACGCCCACGCGACGGCCATCGAGCGCCATCGCCACGGCCAGGTTTGCGGTGACGGTGGACTTCCCCACGCCGCCCTTTCCGCTGGCGATCGCGATCACGCGCGTGGTCGAACCTACTGCGAGCAGGCCCTGCGGCTTGGAGGGAGGCGTCTCGCCGTCCATCGCGGCAGGGAGTCCCCCACCGTGCAGTTGCCTGACCAGTGCCTGACGCTGTTCCTGGTCCATTACCCCGAGCCGGACGTCAACGTCGCTGACCCCGGGAATGGCCCGAATCCGCTCCGTGACCGCCTTGGCGATTGTCTCCCTGAGGGGACATCCGCTGATGGTTAGCAGCACCTCCACGCCCACCCGTCCGTCCTCCACGGCAATCTCCCGAACCATGTTCAGCTCGACGATGCTCCTGTGAAGCTCGGGGTCCTGCACGTCGCGAAGGGCTTCCAGGATCTGCTCTCGTGTGGGTCCGCTCTTGCGGCCGGTCATCGTGTTCCTCCTCTGATCTAGTCGGCACCAGGCCTCTGGCACCGAAAGTCTAGCACGCGTCCCTACGCACCGTTCCTGATTCTGTGGACATTTGTGACAGGCCCACAGACGTCAGCCGAACAGCGCTGCTGACGATTCGCGTGCCGGAGTTCCACCGGCAACGGACGAACGGGTCGCCCGCCGGGCCGTTCCCCGGGGACTCCCCGGAGTCGGTGCCGGCGAGGATCGGGCCATCGGGCCCGGCCGTCCGTGCGCTGCATGCGCCGCTGCCCGCCGCGCGACCTGCCGCCAGAACGACCACACGTGCTTCCCTCGATTCCTCGCGGGTAGAGGGAAGGCGACGTGGTCGCCCATCCGGCGGTTGGGCCGCTCGGCGAGCTTCATGCCCCGCCGCCCGATGCACACGGCGGCGGCTTGGTGCCGTGAGAGACCGTAGCGATGGGCGAACTTGTGCGCGCCGATCACCGAGGTGTAGGCGGGGCTGACGCGCCGGAGCGCGATCCCGGCATCGTACGTCCGCGCCTCCAGGATCGCGTGAAACGCCGCGCAGGCGAACCCCGAGAGCATGCGGGCGTAGCGCGCGCCCCGGCGCTCTAGCTCCGCCTTCTTGGCTTCAAAGTCGAGCTTCTCCGCCACTATGGGCTTCCGGCGCCGGCACGCGTAGGTCACCGCCTGACTCACCGCCTCCCCAATCACAGCGAGCGACTGGTGGTGCGACTTCCCCTGCGTCAGGCACGGGATGCGGAACGACGCGACCGGGTTGCCGAACCGATCCAGGTCAGTAACCGCGAGATGGTCCGCGTTGAGATCCACCGCAACAACGCCGATGCCGTCAACGCTGATCCGCTCACCTGCGGCCGCGGAGACCGTCGCCAGCACTCGCCACCCCTTGCGGTCGCGCACGAACCGCCACGAGATCGCTTCCCAGTCACGCTTGTCGTCGGACAGGTTCCGGCCGATCGCGGCGACAACCGCGTCGTGGCCGTAGGCGAACCGGAGGCCAGAGATCACCACATACTTCCCGCCCCCCGCCAGCGCGTTCGGGAGGCGCAGGC
>JBKJJG010000120.1:0-5771 GCA_046598155.1 bacterium
TTTGAGCCCGATCTCGATCATCCGCAGCGTCGCTCCAATGGGCCCTGGCCAGCGCCGGCCGGCTCTGGCCAGGGCCAGGATGAACCGGATGCCGGCGGTCGGCTTGATGGACAGGATCCGCAGCAGCAGCCGGATGTCGGCGACGTCCCCTGGGGGCATGTACCGGAGCAGGTCGTCCACGTAGCGGACGCACCCGGTGGCAGAGAAGGCAGGCAACGGCCCGCAGGCCGGGACCACGATGTCGCCCACCCGCTCCAGGGCCCTTACCTCCCGCGGCGTGAGGGTCTCAGACACCCCTGAGGACCTCCTGACTCGCCCTGTGGCTGAGCGCCATGATCGTCAGCGCCGGGTTGATCCCTGGCGCGGCAGGGAAGATGCTCGAGTCGGCGGCGTAGATGTTGGGGAAGCCGTGGAGGTTGAACCGGCCGCCGACCGCGGAGCGCTGCGCGTCCTGGCCGATCGCCAGCCCTCCCATCAGGTGCAGCCCAAAGCTCATCGGGCAGTGCAGGATGGTCCGAGCGCCCGCGCTCTCGAGGATCTCCCTGACCGCGATCAGCCCTGCCTGTCCACGCCGGACGTCTTCGCCCTCCAGCCGCTTCGCTATCCGGAGCTTGCCCCGGGCATCCACGCTGATCCTGCCGGCAACGGTATCCTGCACGGACACTTCCACCGACGCCAGGTACCTGTAGCGCAGCATGAACGCCTGGAGGCGCGCGCCGAACCCTGGATAGAGCATGGCCACGGAGGTCGGCGGGGCGAAGACGTTCTCGAGCTTGAACCCCGCCTTCCTGAACCGCGGATCGTCGGACTTGCAGGCCTGGAAGGCGCCCCTGTGGGCGTCCACCGGCTCGTCGAACTCGGCGAAGGTCATCAACTGCGGGTGGCAGTAGAATCCTCTCCCCAGCGACGGCAGTCGCTTCTCGAATCCAGATCGCAGCAGCAAGCGCGCGTTGCCCAGCGCGCCGGCGGCGAGGACAACCCTGGGGGCGCGGATCTCCTGGGGCTGGCCGTGGTGGGTGCCGGATAGCCGCACCCCATCAGGTGTGCTCTCCAGCCGCTCGACCTGAAACCCCGGTTGCACTTGCAGCCCCAGCGCCTGAGCCCAGCGGATGAACGTAACAAGGGTGCTCTGCTTGGAGTCGCGCCGGCACCCGTTCAGGCAGGCGATGCAGTCGTTCCCCTCCTCAATCGCGCAGTCGGTCTCCCCGCGGCGCAGCGGCGCCCACCGGTATCCCCGCTTCTCGCAGCCGTCCACGAACAGGCGGGCGTTGCGGTTGTGGTGCGTCGAGGGGACCCCCCGGATGCTGAGGCGGCCCTCGACCTCCGCGTAGTGCGGGGCCATCTCCTCGCCCGAGAGGAACCCGATCCCTGATGCCGCCCGCCATGCAGCCCAGGCGTGCTCGTCGAAGCGATCTAGCAGGCACTGGTTGACGACCGAGGTGCCGCCCAGGCAGCGGGCCCTCAGGAACGCCATCTCAGCCGTGGTGCTCAACTCGAGCCCACCCCCCCAGAACATCCGGGCAGAGCCGTCCATATCGTTCTCGGGGAAGGTGTCGGCGCCGTAAGCATCGCCGGCCTCAAGGAGCAGACACCGCATGCCCCCGGCGGTCAGGTAGTAGGCGATGACTCCCCCGGAGGTGCCGGAGCCGACGATGATGCAATCAAACTGGCCGCTCATGGACGAAGGGCCCTGCGTAACGGGCAGAACGCCGGCGCACGCGCCGCCAGCCAGCGCGCGCCGAGCGCTACAGGCGGCAGGACGACTAGCACCGGGGCAGGGGTCAGTGGCCAGAACGCGCCGGTCTGCAGCACGTCGAGCAAATACTTGAACCCCAGGCCCAGGTCGGGCAGGTACCAGGCGAAGCTGATGTCGTAGAGGACGTAGAAGATCCCGATCTGGAACGCCAGCCACCACACCACCATGAACGCCATGGTGACCGTGTTGACCGCGGCCGCCAGGGCTGTCGCGCGGCGGCTCAGCGCGCCCACGACGATGGCGGCAAGGAGCAACGCGATCATCGCGTCCACGGTGCGCGTGGTAAAGAACCGCATGATCTGGTCCTCGGTGTTGAACGCGCTCAACGACCAGGTGTGGCCGCGGCCGAAGTACAGGCCCTGGTAGGTCAGGGTGTAGACGACCGCACCGGCAAGCGGCCCGCGCCAGTCCCACCGGGCTCTGATCACGGCGACCATGTAGGCCGCGAAGGGAAGCATGACAAGCAGCGCAACGGGCAACCGCGCCAGCCGTTCACGGACTAGGCGCGCGGCCTTGGCCGAGGCCGCCTGCTTCCAGGTGGCCTCCATGTCCGCGATCGCGGCCTGGTATGCCCCCGCGGCCTGGCCGGTGGCGAGGGCCTGGCTGGCCTCGTCCAGGTGCCGGTGGGCGAATGGAGGCACACCGATCACCCGGGCGTACTGGGCGTAGAGGTCGCGCAACTGCACCGCGGCGTCCACGGCGCGGCGGGCGCGCAGGTCGGCTGGCAGGGCGATCATGTCGAACAGCGGCCGGCCCTGGCTGTGCGCGGGGATGCTCGTCCCCAAGAGTGCGGCCACTGTGGGCGCTATGTCCGCCTGGGTCGCATCCGCGTAGCGGCCTGGCCGGATACCGGCCCCGGCGGCCACCAGCGGCACGGCGAGCACCTCCGGCTCCCAACCACCGTGCCCGCCGCGGTCCAGCATGCCGTGGTCGCCGGTGACCAGGATTGTGGTGTCGCGCAGGTCGAGCGCATCTGCCAGGCGACCGATACGCGCGTCAATCGTGGCGATGGCGTCCGAGTATTCCCGGCTGGCCGCGCCGCGGGCGTGCCCGGCGTTATCTGCTTCGATTAGATGGACGAGCAACAGATCCGGCTTTTTCTCGGCCAGGACGCGCAGCGCCGTCGCCTCTATCTGATCGTCCTGCCGGCGCACGGCCTGCAGGTCGGAGTACGGGTCGCTCGGATCCTTGATCCCCACGTTGACGTCAACCCCGCGGGCATAGAGCTGCGGCCATCCGGATCCGGCGCCGACGATTGCCGTCGTCAGCCCCTTGCGCTTGGCCGCCTCGAAGATCGTGTCCACCGGGATGTCGCGCTTGTAGAAGTTGGTCGTGACACCGCTCTGCTCTTGCCATGCGCCGGTGCCGATAACCGTCCAGGAGGGATACGAGAGCGAAGGCTGGCCGACGCGCGCGGTACGCTCTGCTCCGATCTCGCGCAACCTGTTGAGGGTGGGCAGGGTGCGCGAGGCGTCGGCGCGCAAGGCGTCCACCACGACCAGGACAACCCGGCGGGAGACCGCATCGCCTTCCTGGCCCGGGGCGATGGCGCTGAGGTAAGGACTCCGGTATTCGGCGACCGCATCCCATGAATAGCGGGTGAGCTGCGGCGCGCCCAGGCGTGCCCACGCGAGCAGGACGATCGGAACGAGCACCAGGTGTGCGATCTCTCTTCGCACGGTCGCCTCCTCCGGTCGGGTTCGATCCTACGCGGGCGGCATCACAACGGGCACCGGCCGTATCCCCGATAGGTGTGTGCCCGCTGCTCGACGCGATCGCCGCGGACGAACAGGTACTCGTTGAAGTGCTCGGCAGGCTCGCCTGCCTTGGCGTGCCGGAAGAAGACAGGGTCGCCCAGAGCCAGCGTCACTCCCGGTGGTAGGCGCAGGGGGGTCTGCACCTCCCCGGCACCCTCGAAGGGCAGGAGCTTCATCCCCATGGGCAGGGCAGGCAAGGGCAGCCGGTCACGGCCGGCTTCGCCTGAGGCGATGTAGCCGCCGCCGTGGCAGGTCACGATCCGCGGGTCGGGCCTGCGCACCACTTGAAGAGCAAAGAAGAGCGCAGGGGTCAGGTCCAGGTGTGGGTAGTAATCGAACAGGTGGCTGGCCAGGAAGCCGCTTCCCGCGGTGACCTCGGTCACGGAAGCTTCCCTGACAGTGGAAGGCAGGCTCCCGGTGCCGCCACCGTTAGAGACCTCGATCCGTATCCCCCGGTCGGCGAGCAGCCAGGCGATGCGCGCCCGCGCTTCACCTACCCGCGGCACCGAGAGCGCCTTGATCAGCCGCCTGGCGGGATTGAGCAGGGGCGAGTGCGGGTTGGCCTCACCCACGCCCGCGATCTGGCCCTCGTAGCCCATTACACCCTTCAACGACAGGTTGGGGAACGCCAGCACGCGCTCTGCCAGAGCCACGACCGCCTCTGGGGTACGCAGCGGGCTGCGCCGCACCCCCAGATGCAGCAACCCTCCCAGCGGCCGGTACGAGAGATCCGCCTCTACCACGACGGGGATGGTACACCGCGCCTCTCGGGCGGCGCCCTCAGCCCTATCCAGGTGCTCCACGCAGTCAACGACGACCGCAACGCGGGGCCGCTCCTGGTTGACCGCCGCCAGGAGTCGCATGTCAGATTCCTGGACCGTGGGATAGGCCACCAGGAGATCATCGAAGCCCTGTTCGAGCAGAAACGCGGCCTCTTCCACCGCGTAGGACATCAGTCCGCGGATAGTGCCGCCTCCGCGATCGAGGATGTAGCGGATCAGGGCCGGGCAGCGGATGGACTTGGTGGCCAGCCGGAGCGTCTTGCCGGCCTTGCGCACGGGCGCGACCAGCGTCTCCACGTTGCGGTCCACCGCGTCCATGTCCACCAGCGCCAGCGGCAGTCGCTCGCCGCGGATCGCCCGGGCGTATCTCTGGTAAAGGGTTTCCACCCGCTACCACTTTCTCAATGCCTGGCGGTTCTCCTCTGCCCGCGCCCGATGCCGCATGCCGCATTGATCGGCGTCGCCTCCGCGCGTTAGTATCAAGCCACTTCAACGTGCTCAAGGCCGCCGGCCTCATCCAGGCCGAGCGGCGGGGCGCGGACATTATCATAGAAGGCAGAAAGGGGAGCGACGGTCGTGAGGGTCTCGTGGAGAAGCGAGGGATTGAGTCTTGCCCTCATCGCGGCCATGCTGGTGCTGGCAGGCCTGACCTGGGGTATCGCCCCGGAGCGGATGCCGGTTCACTGGGACATCAAGGGGACGCCCGACCGGTTCGGCGGCAAGGCGGAGGGGCTCCTTGCCATCCCGGCAACCGCGGCCGGCATCTACGTCCTGATGCTCGTCCTGCCGCGCATCGATCCCAGGCGCGGGCACTACGCACTCTTCGCCGGCGTCTACACACTCATCCGGACGCTGCTGGTCGCGTTCCTGTTCGCCCTGTATCTGGTAGTCGTGCTGTGGGCGCGCGGAATCCCGGTCCGTGTGGAGAGAATCACGCCCCTGCTGGTCGGCGCGCTGCTCATCGTGCTGGGAAACTACATGGGCAAACTGCGCTCGACATGGTTTGTGGGAATCCGCACGCCGTGGACGCTCTCCAGCGAGGAGTCGTGGAACAAGACCCACCGGTTGGGAGGAAAGGTGTTCATCCTGGCCGGCGCGGCGTCAATCCTGGCGGGGCTGCTGCGCTCGGAGCACGCGGTGTGGGCGATGATCGTACTTCTCGTTGGGGGAATGCTTCTCTTGACGGTCTTCTCGTACATATGGTGGAAGCACGACCCGAACCGGCAGGAGATCCCGTAGATGGGAGGGGACCGCCATGCGCGAGGGCAGGCTGTGGATCGGCGGCAAGTGGTCCGAGAGTGGGAACTGGGCAGCGGGCCAGGACCCCTGCACCGGTGAGGATGCCTACCGGTACGCGGTAGCCGGGCCGAACGAAGTCCGGCAGGCGGTGGCAGAGGCCCGCCGGGCCCAGCCGGCCTGGGCAGAGAGCCCCTGGTCCGCACGGCGCGGCGTGCTGCGGCGGACCCTGCACCTGAT
>JBKJJG010000147.1:0-6514 GCA_046598155.1 bacterium
CCAGCGTGAACCGGTACGGCTATCGGTTCTGGATGATGAGGTAGAGCGAGTCCTCCTCGAGATCGCAGCAGTCCAGGTCGGGACAGCGCGAAAGCGGCACATGGGACACGTTGTAGGCGATGGGCTGACCGTGCACCGCCCGAATGCGCCGGATCTGCAGCACGCGCTCCCCCGGCCCCAGGCGCAGCGCCTTCCGGATGGGGCCTGGCGGGACCACGCGCCGGACGCCAAGCAGCTTGTTCTGGACCTCCAGTCCACGGGAACGCATCTCCTCCGTGAAGGAGAGCACCGTCCAGAACCGCCGCAGGGCACGGGGCCGCGTGACGAAGGTACCCTTACCGTGGTCGCGGCGGAGGAAACCATCGTTGACCAGTTCGGCAACGGCCTGTCGCACCGTCATCTTGCTGACACCCAGGCGGGAAACCAGGTCCTGCTCCGACGGGAACCGCGTACCCTCAGTCCACCGCTCTTCCTGGATCTCGCGCATGAACTCCGCTTTGAGCTGAAGGTATTTGGGGACGCGGGAACTGGGGTTGATCGCCCGACGTTCTAGACGACTAGACGACATCTCATCTAAAGAGTGACCCAGACGGTGCGCCTCTGTCAATAGGGTGCATCCGGTGCGGCCGGCCCCGGACTCAGTCGCGCGCGGCGACGCCTACCTCCTGCAACACTCCCAGCAGCATCTCCACCCCGGCCGCGGCCTGCTCGCGGGTGATTATCAGGGGAGGTCCAATCCGCAGCGTGGCATCCCCGCACTTGGTCAGCACCACCCCGGCCCGGGAGGCGGCCTTCAGGATCTCCATGATCTGCGAGGAGGCCGGAAGCCCGGTGTTCGGATCGAGCACGTCAAGGCCGAGCATCAAACCGAGCCCGCGCACCTCGCCCACCGATGGAATCCGCGTGCGTGCCGCCTCGAGCGCGCGCCTAATCTCCGCGCCAATCTCGACCGCGCGTTCCATCAACCCCTCGTCCTCGATGACCTCAAGCGTGGCCAACCCGGCCCGGCAGGCTACGGGGTTGCCGCCAAAGGTCGAGCCGTGCGCTCCGGGATCCCACGCATCGGCGATCTCCCTGCGCGCGATGACCGCGCTCAGCGGCATACCGCCTCCCACCGCCTTGCCCAGAACCAGCATGTCTGGCTCCAGGCCCCAGTGCTCAACCGCGAACCACCGGCCGGTGCGGCCGATCCCGGTTTGTACCTCGTCGGCGATCACCAGGAAGCCAAACCGCCGTGCCAGTGCCCAAAGGCCCTCCAGGAATCCGGGCGGTGGCACCATGCAGCCACCCTCACCCAGGATCGGCTCCACGATGACCGCGGCGACATCCTCGGGGGGCAGCACCGTGCGGAAGGCATCCTCCAGCAGGCTCAGCGCCGCCCTTCCCCGCTCTTCGGGGGTGCGCCCGATCTCAAGGCGCGGCGCGGGGTACACCGCGTGGTAGACCCCGCCCAACAGGCCTCCCAGGCGCCGGCGATACTTGGAGTTGCTGGCCGTCAGCGCAAGCGCGCCCATCGGCCGGCCGTGAAACCCGTGGTGAAAGGCGATGACGATCGGTCGCCCGGTGGTGTAGCGCGCCATCTTCACGGCCGCCTCGACCGCCTCTGCCCCGCCGTTGACGAGCAAGCCCTTGCCGAAGCGTAGGGCACCCGGGGCCAGGCTGCGCAGCTTCTCCAGCAGCCGAACGTAGGGCTCCATCACGCCGATGTGTGCCGCGGCGTGCATGAGCGTGCGCGACTGCTCGGTGACGGCTTCTACCACCCGCGGGTGACAGTGACCGACGGCCATTGTGGCGATCCCTGACGCAAAGTCCAGGTACCTTCGGCCGTCGGCGTCGTAGAGATGGACGCCCTCACCCCGCACGAAGGTCAGGTCCGTGCAGCGATCAATCACAGGGGCAACTACTTCCTCAAACCTGCGCAGCAGGGCATCCGACTGGTGCAACAATCCTCACCTCCTGGTCCTATGCAGAGGGATTCTGCCCGGACGAGCGCCCTCCTGTGGCAGGCCCCCGAACCGCAGCAGCCGCCCCGAGTTCAACAGGATCAGGAAGTCGGGGATCACCTGCGCCGCGGCGGCCAGCACCGGCGGCAGGAGACCAACAGCGGCCAGGGTGATACCTGCCAGGTTGTAGGCGACCGTGCCATACAGGTTCTGGCGGATGACGCCGAACGTCCCCCGGCTGATCCGCACCGCCTCCGGCACCAGGCGCCAGTCATCACGCATGATGGCGACGTCGGCGGCCTCCAACGCCGCCGCGGTTCCGGTGGCGCCCATGGCGATGCCGGCGTCGGCCTGAGCCAGGGCCGGGGCATCGTTGATGCCGTCGCCGACCATGGCAACCACCCGACCTTCGGCCTGGAAGGCCCGCACAACGGCGATCTTGTCTTCAGGGAGCATCTCTGCCCGGAACTCAACCCCCAGGGCATCCGCGATGGCCCTGGCGGCGCGCGCGTTGTCGCCCGTGAGCATCATAATGCGCTTCAGGCCCAGCGCACGCAGCGCCCGGAGCGCTTCCGGCACCTCGGGCCTGGGCGCGTCGGCGATGGCAATGAGACCGGCGGTGCGGCCATCCAGAGCGACGAACAGCACCGTCTGGCCGGCGGCCTCCAGCACCGCCGCCTCGGCGGTCAGCCGCTCGGGCAGGGGAAGATCGCGCTCGACGAACAGCCGCTGGCTCCCAACCACAACCTGCCGGCCGTGGTCGTGCACGATCACGCCGCGGCCCGGAGCCACCTCGACCCGCGCCGCGTCCTCGCCACTGCCGGCTGACCAGGAGGCCGCCTCACCAACAGCGGCCATCACCGCTGCGGCCGCCGGGTGTTCGGAGTAGCGCTCGGCGATGGCTGCAATTGCCAGCACCTCGGCGGGAGTGCGGCCTCCATCAGGATGGACGCTGGTCACCTGCGGCCTGCCCACGGTCAGGGTCCCGGTCTTGTCCAGCAGCAGGATATCGGCCCGCGCCAGGGCCTCCAGTGCGGTCCCGCCCTTGATGAGGATGCCGCGGCGGGCGGCGCTTCCGACCGCCGCTATCACCGCGACCGGGGTCGCCAGCGCGATCCCGCACGAGCACGAGACGACGAGCACGGCCACCCCGGCGCTCGCCGAGCCGCCGATCAGCCACGCGGCCGCAGCCACCCCTGTCACAACCGGGATGTAGTACGCGGTGACGCGGTCGGCCAGGCGCTGCGCACCGCTCTTGCGGGCTTCGGCTTCCTCTACCAGCCGCACGATGCGCCCAAAGGTGCTGTCCGCACCCACGTGCTCGGCGCGCACCTGAAGGGCACCATCCAGACTGATCGTGGCGGCGAGCACGGCCTGTCCCTCTGCTCTCTCAACGGGCATGGCCTCGCCGGTGATCGGAGCCTGGTTGATTGAGGCCCGCCCGGAGATGATCGTGCCGTCAACCGGGATCCGCTCGCCCGGTTTGACCAGGACGGTCTCGCCGGCGCCTACCTCGGCCGCGGGCACGTCAATCTCGACACCGTCGCGGATGACCCTCGCCTCAAGGGGCTGCAGTGCCACCAGTTCCCCGATGGCCTGCCGGGCGCGGCCCGCTGTGTAGGCGTCGAGGAAGTCGGCGAAGCGCATGAAGAAGACGATGACCGCGGCCGCACCGTACTCTCCGATGATCAGCGCGCCTGCGATGCCCAGCGTCATCAGGGCGTGGGGGGTGACGCTCCGGGCTCGAACTGCCAGGAAGACCTTGCGGAAGATCGGGAATCCGCCGATCAGAACCGCGGCAAGCGCAACCGGCGCAGGAACCAGGCGGGAAGCTGCCTCGATCAACCCCATCCGCTCGGCAGCCAGCCCGAGCAGGACCACGCAGGCCACCGCCACCACGAAAAGCCCTGAGGCGATCCCATAGAGCCGGGGCGCGGCTCCCTGATGCGCCCGGCCGGAGGCGCGGGAACCCGTCACACGGTAGCCCAGCGCTTCTACGGCCTGCGCCAGCCTCGCCTCCGACGCCCGCGTGGAATCGAACACGACCGTAGCGCGGCCAGTGCCCAGCGAGACGTGCGCGCTCTCGACCCCGGCGACCCGGCGCAGCGCGCGCTCGATCCGGGCGGCGCAGTCGGCGCAGTCCATGCCGGCAACCGGGAGCTCGCAGCGCTCCGTGGCAGCAGCCATCACCGGCGTCGGTCGTAGCGCGTGCAGCGGAAGATCTGCTCGCCGACCCGCTCCAGCAGGCGTTCAGACCCGCGCAGCAGGTCCAGGACGATGGGATCCGCGATGGCGTACTCGACGAACTGCCCCCGCCGCCGCCGGGTCACGAGCCCGCACCCTTCAAGACACGCCAGGTGCATCGAGGCGTTGGGCTGGCTCAGCCCCGCGCAGCGCGCGATCTCCGACACGCACCGGGGACCGTCGCGTAGCGCATCGAGGATGGCCAGCCGCGAGGGATCGGCGAACCCGCGGAAGAGCTTTCCCTTCAGCGCGAGGTCTGTCAGGGTGACGGGCATTCCGGGTCCCCTCCTGATATCAGTACCTGCTGATATCTTAATGGGTCCCGGGGCTGCTGGTCAATGGAGGAGGTCAGGCCTGGCCGAACACGGCGACGATGTTCTGACCGCCGAAGCCGAACCCGTTGGCCATGGCGACCCCGACCTTCATGCGCCGGGCCACGTTCGGCACGCAGTCCAGGTCGCACTCCGGATCCTGCCGTTCGAGGTTTGTGGTGGGAGGGACAACGCCTTCGTGGATTGCCTTGACCGCGACAAGCGCGCTCAGGGCGCCGGACGCGCCCATGAGGTGCCCTACCATGGATTTCGGCGAGCTGACCGCGACGCGGTCCGTATGGGATCCCAGGGCCTGCCGGATCGCGCGGGCCTCGGCCACGTCGCCAACCGGTGTGGCCGTGGCATGGGCACAGATGTAGTCCACGTCATCTGGAGAGAGCCCGGCGTACTGCAGCGCGCGCGTCATCGCCCGTGCCGCCCCGCGGCCCTCGGGGTCGGGAGCGGCCACGTGGTACGCGTCGGCGGTAGCGGCACCACCCATGGCTGCTGCATAGATCCGCGCCCCGCGGGCCTCGGCGTGGTCCCGGCGCTCCAGCACCAGCGCGACCGATCCCTCCCCGAAAACAAACCCGTCCCGGTCCAGATCGAAGGGCCGGCTGGCCCGTTCAGGCTCGTCGTTGCGCCTGGAGAGGGCCCGCATGTTCGACATCGCGGCAAACGAGAGGGGAGTCAGCGACGACTCGCACCCACCGGCGACGATAACGTCCGCCTCACCGTCCCGGATCAGCCGGGCTGCGTCCACCACCGCGAGCACACCCGCCGCGCACGCCGCGGTCGAGGTGAGGGCCGGACCGCGAAGCCCCAGCGAGATCGAGATCTGGCAGGAGGCGATGTTGGACATCATCATCGGGACGAACAGCGGGCTCACACGGCGAGGGCCGCGTTCGTCCAGCACCGCCTTCTCCCGCTCCACCAAACCGACCCCGCCGCCGCCGGTGTTCATCACCACACCGATCCGGTCCGCCTCGGCCTCCGCCACGACGAGGTTCGCATCCGCGAGTGCCTCGGTGGCAGCCGCCAGCGCGAACTGCGCGAACCGTTCCAGGCGGCCGGACATCTTCGCGTCCAGGTACCGGGACGGATCGAACCCCTTCACCTCGGCGGCGATCTGCACCGGGAGCGTCGAAGCGTCGAACTGCGTAATGCGACCGACGCCGGATCGGCCGGCGCACAGGGCCTGCCATGTCTCGGACCAGGTCAAACCTACGGGGGTGACGGCCCCCAGGCCGGTGACGACTACTTCAGCGGGGCGCGGCTTCACACGGACATGGTAGCAGACCAGGGGACCGGCGAGTATGCCTGAAGGCAGACGAGCCACGGGCGGAGAAGTGGTAGGGCGACGAGTACTTGCATGATGTTTGGGACGAGGAGACGCAGATGAACATCTCTGTGGGCATCGTGGGGATCGGGTGGACCGGCTTCCGGCCGGTTACCCCGGAGGCTTCGTACAAGGAGTTGATCTACGAAGCCGCGGTCCGTGCCTATGCCGATGCCGGCGTGGACCCAAGGCGCGACGTGGACAGCTTCGTGACCGTGTCCGAGGACTTCCACGAGGGCACGAGCATCTTCGATGAGTACGTGCCCGACCAGATCGGCGGGGCGCAGCGACCCGTGCACACCATCACCGGCGACGGGCTGCACGGGCTGGCTGCCGCGGTGATGCAGATCCTGACCGGCCGGTTCCGGGTAGTCGTTGTGGAAGGGCACAGCAAGGCCAGCAACATCCTCACCCTTCCGCACATCACGGCCTACGCGCTGGACCCGATCCTCAACAGGCCGCTGCGAGTAAATCCGCTCGCCGTGGCCGGGCTGGAGGCCTGTCGCTACATGCACGAGTCTGGAACGACGCGCGAGCAGTGCGCGGCGGTGGTCACGAAAAACCGGCGCAACGCCCTGCGCAACCCGGCCGCGGCGTACGGGGCCGACCTCCGCGCCGAGGACGTGCTTGTCTCCGAGGCGGTTGCCTCGCCGCTTACGCGGCTGGAGGTCAGCGAC
>JBKJJG010000153.1:0-3599 GCA_046598155.1 bacterium
CAGGTCTGGTATCACACCTGGCACGGAGCCTTCGTCCGGGAGAAAGAGCTGAAGTAAGACCTTGCGCAGGTGAGGACAGGACGCAGCGCGCAACCTGCGTCCTGTCTTCGTTAGGAAGATTCGTTGCTCAGCAACGCCGCCAACTGCACCGCGTGCTCCGCGTGCACCACCGCCAGCACCTCGTCTTCGGGCTGCAGCACCAGGTCTGCCCGCGGGATGAGCAGTTGCCCCTTCCTGATAACCGCTGCCAGCGAGCACTCCTCTGGCCAGGCGATCTCGCGCACCGCCTTGCCCACCGCGGGCGCCGACGGGTGCACGCGCTGCTCCATCAGCGAGTACTGCCCCTTGCGCAGTTTGAGCAGCGTCATCATGTCGCCCAGCGACATCTCTTCCTCGATCAGGCGGGCCATCAGGTCGGCCTGGTTCAGCGCGACGTCCACGCCCATCTCGCGCGTGAACATCCAGGCATTTCGGGGATTGTTCACCCGAGCGATGATGCGCGGCACCTGGAACTCGAAGCGCGCCAGGCCGGTGACGGTGAGGTTCACCTCGTCTTCGCCGGTCACAGCCGCGACCACGTCAGCCCCGCGGATGCCCGCGGTTTCCAGTAGCACGGGATCGGTGCCGCTTCCCAGGATCACCGCGTCCCTCGGCAGGTCGCGCTCCAGCGCCGCGACGTGCCCCTGGCGGATCTCAATAACGACAACACGATGGCCCTCGCCCAAAAGAAGCGCTGCCAGACGGCCTCCCACCTTGCCCCCGCCCACGATGATCACGTTCATACCGATGCTCCTCTCACGCGTGTCCCAGCAGCGCCTTCAGCCGGTCGGCCGACGACGCCAGCAGCACCAGGTGAACCACGTCGCCCGCCTGAAACTTCGTCCCCTGTGTGGGCAGGAAGGCCTTGCCGCCGCGGCTGATGGCCGCGACCTGGATCTCGCCGGGCACGGTCAGCTCGTTGACGGTCCGTCCGACCAGCAGGGCGGGAACCTCTTCCTGGACTAGGTCCACCTCGCCCTGCCCCAGGCTCAAAACCGTATCGAGCCACGAGTAGCAGAGCAGTTCCGCGAGGCGGTTGATCGCCCACTCCACCGGCGAGAGGGTGGGAATGCCCAACCGCTGATAGATCTCGGCCTTGCGTGGCTCGTACACCCGGGCAACCACGCGCGGTACCCGGAAGACCTGCCGGGCCGCCTGCACGATCACAACGTTGGCCTCGTCGCTGCCAGTAACCGCGGCCAGGCCGTCAGCCCGCTCGATGCCCGCCTGGATCAGCACATCGCGGTCAAATCCGACGCCGGCCACGGTCTGTCCCTTGAACCCCGTCCCCAACCGGTGGAAGGCCGCGGGGTCGCTGTCAACCACCGTCACCGCATGGCCGCGATCCACCAGGGTGGCGGCGAGCCCGCCGCCCACCCGTCCGCATCCAATCACAACGATGCGCATCTCTCTACCTCCCGGGAGCCAGCCGCTCCCGACGGCGTGCCAGCGCCTTGCGTAGTTCGTCCACAAGGAGCAACGACGGTGTCCAGGCGAACAGGAAGATCCAGTTCTCCAGTGGAAACGCGGCCGTGCCGATCAACGCCTGCAGCGGCCTCAAGTAGACGATTCCCGCAATCAGCAGCAGCTCCGACGCGATCCCCACCCAAACCAACCGGTTCGAGAACAGGCCGATGCGGAAGACCGAAATGCGTTCGGTGCGCTGCGCAAACAGGTTCCCGATCTGCGTCGTGACCACAGCCGCCAGGGCCATGGCGGTGGCGGACTGGTACAGCGTGCCCTCGGACGGCAGGTCGAGCCACTTCCCCCAGTAACCGTTCGTCCAGTACATGAAGTAGAACGCGGACATGGCCGCCAGGCTCTGCACCGGCCCCAGCCAGAGGTATGCGCGGCGCAGCATCGCGCCGGTAACCACGTGCTCCTTGAGGCGGCGCGGCGGCCGGTCCATCACCCCGGGCTCGGGCCGCTCCACGCCCAGGGCGAGGGCCGGCACGATGTCGGTGCCCAGGTCAATCGAAAGCACGTGCATGACGTTCAGGGCCAGCGGGATGCGCGCGCGGCTCAGCGCAAACAGGATGAACGGCACCGCCTCGGGCGTGTTGCTCGTAAAGATGTAGGTCGCGAACTTCTTGATGTTGGCGTAGACCGCCCGGCCTTCTTCGACGGCGTTCACGACCGACGCGAAGTTGTCGTCGGTCAGGATGATGTCCGCGGCCTCCTTGGCGACGTCGGTGCCGGAGATGCCCATCGCGACCCCGATGTTTGCCTTCTTGAGGGCCGGCGCATCGTTGACCCCGTCGCCGGTCACGGCCACCACGTGCCCGCCGGCCTGAAGAGCGCTGACCACCCTCAGTTTGTGCTCAGGGGCAACGCGGGCGAAGATCACCTCTTCTCGCAGCGCCTCCTGCAGGACCCGGTCGTCCATCGCGTCGAGGTCGCTGCCCGAGACGATGCGGGGCGCGCCGCCACGAATGATGCCGATCCGCCGCGCGATGCTCTCCGCGGTCAGGCCGTAGTCGCCGGTGATCATTACAATCCGTATGCCCGCGCGGTGACACTTTGCCACGGCATCGGCCACCGCGGCCCGCGGGGGATCCATCATGGCCACCAGGCCCAGGAAGGTCAAGTCACGCTCGATTGCCTCCGGCGTGTGGGCGACCAGGTCCGGCGGGAGCCGCCGCTCCGCCACAGCCAGCACGCGCAGCCCTTCACGCGCATAGTCGTCTATGGCCTGCTCGATCCGCCTCCGCTCGCCGTCGTCCAGCGGGCGCTCGGCGCCATCACGGGCGTTGCTCGTGCACAGCGCCAGCGTCTCCCTGGGCGCGCCCTTCACGAAGGCGACGCTGTCCGTGCCGGTGCGGTGCACGGTGGTCATGCGCTTGCGCCGGGACTCGAACGGCACCTCGCGCTGGCGGGGCAGGCGGCGCGCCTCGGCCTCGGGATCGAGACCGGCCTTGCGCGCCGCGACCAGCAGCGCGGCCTCGGTAGGATCGCCCAGCACCGTCCACCGGGAATCCCCCCCGTCCGGCGGCAGCAGCCGCGCGTTGGAGCACAGCGCGGCGGCCGTAAGCATCCGCAAGAGGTCGGCATCCTCTGCCGCAGCGACACGCCGGCTGCCGTCGAGGGTCTCTCCCGAAGGATCGTATCCAACGCCGGTGACGCTCATTCGCCGGCCGGCCACCCAGATCTCGCGCACGGTCATTTCGTTCTGGGTCAGCGTGCCGGTCTTGTCGGTGCAGATCACACTTGTGCAGCCCAGTGTCTCCACCGCGGAGAGCCGCTTCACGAGGGCATTGCGGCGTGCCATCCGCTGCACGCCCATCGCGAGCGCCAGCGTCACCGTCGGCAGAAGCCCTTCTGGTACGAACGCAACGATCATGCCCATTGCGAAGATAAAGCCTTCTGCCAGGTCAATGCCCGCGAGCACGACGGCCAGCACGAAGAAAAGGGCGCCGATGGCGACCGCGATGAGGGTGACCATGCGCGTCACCTGCGCCATCTCCTGCTGAAGCGGGCTCAGCTCGTCGCGGAGCGTCTGCGTCAGCCCGGCGATCTTGCCGAACTCGGTGCCCATGCCGTGGTCGTCGCCACCGGCATGG
>JBKJJG010000239.1:0-2773 GCA_046598155.1 bacterium
GGTCGAAGTCCGCGGCGTTGGGATCGTGGGGTAGCACTAGCGGCGCGGCTGCCGTGGCTGCGAGGAAGCTGGCCAGGATCACAAGCCCGACGATTGCGGTGCGGTGCCGGCGCAGGCGCCGATAGGCGCTGGCTCGCGGCCGCGCGGTGGCCTCGGGTAGCTGCTTAGCCGTAGTGGATGCGCGGGTCGACATAGGCATAGAGGAGGTCCACCGCCAGATTCACCAGCGTGAAGATCGCGGCAAAGGCGAGCACGATCCCCTGGATGACCGCGTAGTCCCTGGCCGCTATGGCACTGACCAGCAGGCGTCCCATCCCAGGCCAGGCAAACGTGGTCTCGGTGAGGATTGCGCCTCCCAGCAGCGCCCCGAACTGCAGGCCGATGACGGTGACAATGGGGATCAGGGCGTTCTTGAGCGCATGGCGGAGGATCACGCCCCGGTGCGGGACGCCTTTGGCGTGCGCGGTCCTCACGTAATCCTGATTGAACGTTTCCAGGAGGCTGCTGCGGGTCATCCGCGCTATGATGGCGACGGAGAAAGCCGCCAGCGCCACTGTCGGCAGCACGAAATGCGCGGGACCCCCGTAGCCCCCGGCCGGCAGCAATTGAAGGTAAACCGAGAAGAGCAACATCAGCATCAGGCCTAGCCAGAAGACAGGGATTGAGACCCCGAACAGCGCCACGCTCATGACCAGGTAGTCCAGCGCGGAGTACTGGCGGGTCGCCGAGACAACCCCGGCGGACAGGCCGACGGTCGTGGCCACGGTGATGCTGGAGAGGGCCAGCAGCGCCGTGGGCCTCATGCGCATCGCGATTTCCTCGATGACCGGCGCCCGGGTCGCTGCAGAGAGGCCTAGGTCGCCCTGTGCCAGCCGTCCGAGGAAGATGGCGTACTGGACGTAGATCGGACGGTCTAGGCCCAGTTCCACCCGTAGCCGCTGCACCTCTTCCTCGCTGGCCAGCAGCCCTGAGATGACCCGGGCCGGATCCCCCGGGATCAGCCGGACCAGCAGGAAGACGATGAGGGTGACACCCAGCAGCGTGGGAACGGCCAGTCCCAGGCGGCGCAGGATGTAGACGCCTAACGAGGAGGACATCAGCGGGAAGCCGAGATGACCGCGCGGCGCTAGGGGCGGGGGCCGTGCTCGGCCCGCCGCCCCCGCAGCGCTACTTCCACGTGGCCCAGATCGCGTCCCACTTCTCGATGGGCGTGATGCGCACTCCCTCGAGATTCTTGACCGTGGCCACGTACCACTTCTGGCTCCACAGGAAGACCCACGGCGCGTCGTTCCAGATCAGCGCCTGGGCTTCCTTGTACATGGCCCGGCGCTGGGCGATATCTATGGTTGTGCGGCCCTTGTCTAGTAGCTCGTCAACCCGCTCGTTCTTGTAGAACGCCGGGGCGAGGCCTCTGGGCGGCCACTGCGAGGAGTGGAACTGGCCGTAGAGCACGCCGTCGCAATCCAGCACGACCCAGGCCCAGCCCAGCACCAGCATCTGCACCCGCGTGCGATCGAGCGGCGTTGTGAGCGTCGCCACATAGGTCGGCCAGTCCATGGTGCTGACGTTCGCGCGGATGTTGACGTTCCGCAGTTGGGAGGCCACCGCCTGGGCGAAATGGAAATCCTGGATGTAGCGGCCGGTCGGCGCGAAGAACTCGACCTCGAAACCGTCCTTGTAGCCGGCCTCGGCAAGTAGTTGCTTGGCCTTGATCGGATTGAAGGGCCATCCTCCCTCCTGGACGGGGTGATGTCCGAACATCATCGAGGGGCAGGCAGACGACTCCACGGTGCCCAGGTCGAACAGGATGCTGGCCAGGATGGCCTTCTTGTTGATGGCATAGTTCATGGCCTGTCTGACACGCGCGTCCTTGAACGGACCCCACTGGTTGTTCAGTGCGATGAAGATCACGCGGTCGGTAGGCGCCTCGACCAGGGACACCCGCGGGCTCTTGCGCAGGTTCTTGACTTCAGGTGCCGGCGGAAGCATCGCCATGTGGACGTCCCCGGCAAGGATCATCGCCAGGCGCGTGCCGGCGTCGGGTACCACCCGGAAGAGCACCTCCTCGAAGTGAGGCTTGGTGCCCCAGTAAGCGGGGTTGCGCTCAACCAAGATGCTGTCGCCGCGCCGCCACTCCTTGAGAACATACGGGCCTGTCCCGCCGCCCATCGGGGCCACCGTCCACCGATCCCCGGCGCGGGACACCGCGGCCGGCGAGACAATGGAGCCCGTGGTGTATGTCATGTTAGCCAACAGCAAGGGACTCGTCTGGCTTAGCGTGAACCGCACGGTCTGGTCGTCCACCACGTCCACGGTCTTGATGGCCGTGTACAGGTACCGGGTAGGGACGCGCACCCGCGGGTCGAGCAGCCGTTCGAAGGTGAACTTGACGGCCGCCGCGTTGAACGGGGTCCCATCGTGGAACGTCACACCGCGCCGGAGCTGGAAAGTGTACGTGAGTCCATCGCGGGAGATGGTCCATCGAGTGGCGAGCCTGGGGACAACCTCGTTCTTAGCGAAGTCCATCGCCACCAGGGTCTCAAAGAAGTAGTCCACCATGTTGGCGACCGTCGTGGTCGTCTGCCCGGCCGGATCCAACGTGTCCGCGTCAATGCCGACCGCGATCCGGAGCTGCTTGGGAACGGCCTGCGCGCCAGCCGGCGTGCCCTGCTGCGAGAGCATGGCCGCCACCAGCGCAACGACAATCAGAAGGCGCATGGCGTTCCTGACCATCTAGACCCCCCCTGCTTGCGCCAGTGAACCCGGCGCTGAG
>JBKJJG010000275.1:0-3770 GCA_046598155.1 bacterium
CCATGGCATCCTCGATGCCCTGGATGTCGGTCAGGATTGCATACTTGCCACCTGTCCCGGAAATCAGCCCCATGGCGATCCCGCCCACGGCGGCACGGATGGGAACGCCCGCGTCCATCAACGAGAGGGTAGTTGCGCACACCGCTGCCATGGACGTGCTCCCGTTCGATTCCAGAACCTCGGAAACCACCCGGATCACGTAGGGGAACTGCTCCTGATCGGGGATCATGCGTTCCAACGCGCGCTCAGCCAGGGCGCCGTGCCCAACCTCGCGGCGGCCCGGGCCGCGCAGCGGGCGGGCCTCGCCCACGGAGAACGGCGGGAACGAGTAGTGGTGCATGTAGCGCTTCTCTTCGCGTATGCCTATGTCATCCAGGCGCTGTCTGTCGTCACCTGTTCCCAGCGTGGTTATCGCGAGGACCTGGGTCTGCCCCCTCTGGAACAGCCCCGACCCGTGCGCGCGAGGCAGCAGGCCTACCACGCACGCCAGCGGCCGGATCTCCTTCGTTCCACGGCCGTCAGGCCGGACTCCCTCCTCGAGGGTCCTGCGCCTGACCGCTTCCTTTGTGACCGAGGCGATGATCTCGCCGATCTGACCGGCGGCGGCAGGGAACTGCTCGGCGATCTTCGCGGTCACCTCCGTCTGCACCGCACGCAGCGCATCCTCTCGCCCCAGCTTCTCGGGGCTGGCCAGCGCCTCGCGCACCAGCGGTAGGGCCGTGCTGCGAACCGCGTCCTCCATCTCCGGATCGTACTTGAGCATCGAGGGAACGCGGGGGGGCTTACCGGCAGCCGCTGCCAGCTCACGCTGCGCGGCCACAATGCGGCGAATCTCGGCGTGCGCCCGCGATATCGCCTCGACCAGTTGAGATTCGAGCACCTCGTTGGCGCCCGCCTCAACCATAATGATGGCGTCCTCGGTCCCGGCCACAACCAGGTCAAGACTGCTCTGCTCCTCCACCTGGCGAAGGGTAGGGTTCACCACCAGATTGCCCTCGATCAGGCCCATCCTGACCGCGCCGATGGGCCCGCCGAACGGGATTCCCGACAGAATAAGCGCAGCGGAAGCGCCGTTCACCGCGGCTATGCCAGGGTCGTTTTCCTGGTCGGTAGAAAGCACGGTGGCGATGATCTGGACGTCGTTGCGAAACCCCTTGGGGAACAGCGGCCGGATTGGCCGGTCGATGAGTCGGGAGGTCAAGATCGCCCTCTCGCCAGGACGCCCCTCCCGCTTGAAGAAACCGCCGGGGATCTTCCCGGCGGCGTACATCTTCTCCTCGAAATCGCACGTTAGCGGGAAGAAGTCAATCCCTTCCCGTACGGTGTCCGACATGGTCGCGGTCACGAGCACGACGGTCTCGCCGCACGTTACCGTGACGGCCCCGGATGCCTGCTTTGCCAGCAAGCCGGTTTCAAACACCATCCGACCAGAGCCGATCTCGGCCTCAGCGCGGCGGACCAACGCTGTAAGGTTCATGAGAGTATCCCTTCCTTCCTACACGGACTAGGGTAATATCGTGCCGGGTCCCGTGCGCGCATGGGCGGCCCGGGGTCAGCGCCGCAGGTCCAGCGACTCCACCATTCGCCGGTAGGCGGCGATGTCGGTTCTCTCGAGATATGCAAGCAGCCGACGGCGCTGCCCTACCATCTTCAGCAGGCCCCGCCGTGAGTGGAAGTCCTTGGCGTGGTTCTTGAGGTGCCCGGCGAGGTGATTGATCCGTTCGGTGAGCAACGCGATCTGCACCTCGGGTGATCCTGTATCATCGTTGTGGCGCCGGTACTTGCCGAGGATGCCCTGCTTGGCCTCACGCTTAAGCATCTCTGCTCCCCTCAATCCCGCACGCGCGGGACCATAAGAATGATGGACGCCCTCAGCCGGGAGGGCGCCGGAGCAACGTGCCTCCCCGCCGGGGTCAGAGCAATCCTAGCACACCACCCACACGGGCGCAAACACGGTCACCCTGCGCCAGGACTGCCCAGGGGCCCCAGGCAGTCTCTGACGGCAAGGAGATCCGCTGCCATCTGGGCCTTGAGGGCCTCGAGGTCCGGAAACCGGCGCTCGTCCCGAAGCCTGGAAACGAACGCCACCTCAACGGTCTGCCCGTAGAGGTCCTGGTCGGCATCCAGCAGGTGCGCCTCCACAGTTTGTGCCCCTGCGCCGAACGTCGGCCGAACGCCGATGTTGACCGCGGCCATGTGGGTCCGGTCTGCTACGGCGGCGTACGCGGCATACACTCCCGGGCACGGCACCACCTTCTGCGGGGGAACATTAAGGTTGGCCGTGGGCACCCCCAGGCTCCGGCCGCGGCCATCACCCGCCACGACCGCCCCCCGGACCGTGTACCAGTGACCCAGCCATTGGGCAGCGGTCCTGACGTCTCCATCCCGCAGACGCTCGCGGATCCCGCTGCTGCTGATAACCGCCCCGCCGTTGTGCACCGGCGGCACAACCGTCACCCCTATCCCCCGCACCCCAGCCCATGCCTGCAGCATTGCGGCGTCACCCTCGCGACCGCGGCCGAAGGCATGGTTGGAGGACACCACCATCTGGCGTGCCTGGAGCCGACCGGCCAGCATCTCCAACCATCTCGCGGCCGATACCTCGCGCAGCTGGGCGTCGAATCGCACCACCAGCAGCGTGTCAATTCCCATGGAGGTGAACAGATCGGTCCGCTCTTGGATCGTGGTCAGCAGGAACGGCTGGCCTGGCGGCGCGACCACGGTCAGGGGGTGCGGATCGAACGTGATGGCCACCGCCTGCAGGCCCCCGCGCGCGGCAGCCAACCGCAGCGCGGCAACCACCGCCTGGTGGCCCAAGTGGAGCCCGTCAAATGTCCCCAGGGCCACGGCGGCCGGTCCGGGATCCGCGGGCAGACCCTCAAACCCGCAGACGACGTTCATCGCCCCCCTGAGCCCCGAAGAACGCGAAACGGCACAAGGCGTCCGGCCTCCACGCGGCCCACGGCTACCAGTCCCCGTTCGTCGCGAAGGCGGACCGGCGCATCCGCGGGCAGCCTGGCCCACCCGGGGATCTGGAACAGTGGGATCGCCAGGCCGTCCAGTACCTGGCGTCGTTGGAGAGAGGTGATATCCACAGCGGGCAGGTGGTCCAGGGCCTCATCCGGCGGCACAAGAAGCCGCGCCAGATCCTCAACCTCCGAAAGCTCCTCGAGCGTGAGGCTGGAGTCAAGGGAGAAACGGCCGACCCGCGTGCGCAACACGAAGGAGGCGTGCCCGCCTACGCCCAGCCGTCTGCCCAGATCACTGGCCAGCGCACGGACATAGGTTCCCTTGGAACACTCCACCTGCACCAGCGCGGTGGCGTGGGGCCCGGGGACGAACTCCAGCAGGCGGCACTCAAAAACCGTGACCTGGCGCGGAGCGACCTCCACGACCTCCCCGCGCCTGGCGTACTCGTAGAGCCTGCGCCCGGACCTGCGCACCGCTGAAACCATGGGTGGGACCTGCTGAATCGTGCCCACGAACTCTGCCAGCGCACCCTCCAGCGCCGTGGCGGTCAGATCAGAGGCGTCACTCCCGCCCACCACAGCGCCGTAGGCATCGCCGGAATCGGTCTCAACGCCGAAGGTAAACTCGGCACGATAGCCCTTGTGCTGATCCGAAAGGAACTCAGCGATGCGCGTTGCCCGGCCCACGCAGAGCACGAGCACGCCGGAAGCGCCGGGATCGAGCGTGCCGGTATGCCCGATCCTGCGCACCCCCGTGAGCCGCCGCAGCACGTCAACCACGTCGTGCGAGGTCATCCCGGG
>JBKJJG010000283.1:0-6227 GCA_046598155.1 bacterium
GCCTGCGCCGCGGTGATCCCTGCGATCGTAGCCGCCAGGGGAGGCTGCCACGCTTCCTTCTCGAAGGTGTGCGCAAGATGGTCCAGGACGAGCTCTTTGACCGTCATCTGCCTGCCCTCCCTCGTTTCGAGGTCAAGTTTCCATGCAGGGCGCCAACTCCCCGTGGAGAAACTTCGATATGAGTCCGATGACGCCTGTTGGCTTCCCTTCCAGCATTGATGCAACCCACTACGACGTGGCGGTCGTAGGCGGCGGCATCGTTGGACTTGCCACGACGCTGGCCCTCGCGTCCCGTCATGCGCACCCGCGCTTGATCCTCCTCGAGAAAGAACGCGAACTCGCCACCCACCAGACCGGGCACAACAGCGGCGTGATCCACTCGGGCATCTACTACAAGCCGGGGTCCCACAAGGCACGGCTCTGCGTTGAAGGCCACCGGCTCCTGAAGGCCTTCTGCGACGAGCACCGCGTGCGCTACGAGACCTGCGGCAAGGTCATCGTCGCCACCGACGAACGCGAGCTCGTGCGCCTGGACGATCTGTTCGATCGCGGTACGGCCAACGGCGTGGTGGGTCTGCGCAAGATAGGCCCCGAGGAGATCCGGGAGATCGAGCCGCACGCAACGGGCCTGCGCGCCATCCACTCGCCCAATACGGCGATCGTGGATTTCCGGGAGGTGGCCGCGGCCATGGCGGTCGAGGCCCGGCGCCGCGGGGCGGAGATCGCAACCGGCGCGCGCGTGACCGCGATCGTGGGAGAATCCGGCGGCGTTCGGTTGACGACGGCGCGCGGTGAGGTGCGAGCGGCCCATCTGGTGAACTGCGCCGGCCTCTACTCCGATACGGTCGCGCGGATGGCCGGGGATACGCCGGGCGTGCGCATCGTGCCGTTCCGCGGGGAGTACTGCATGCTCAAGCCCGAGCGCCGGCACCTGGTGCGGGGGCTAATCTACCCGGTGCCCGACCCGGAGTTCCCGTTCCTGGGGGTTCACCTAACGCGCACCGTGCACGGCGAGGTTGAGGCCGGCCCCAACGCGGTGTTTGCGTACGCCCGCGAAGGATACACGAAGTGGCGGGTGCATCCGGCCGAGATGCTCGAAACCCTGACCTATCCCGGGTTCTGGCGGATGGCCGGACGCCACTGGCGTACCGGTCTCCACGAGGTCTGGCGGTCGTTCAGCACCAGGGCCTTCGTGGCCGCGCTGCAGCGCCTCGTGCCCGACCTCCGTCTGGCCGACGTGGTCCGTCACGGCGCCGGCGTGCGGGCGCAGGCGCTCACGCCCGAGGGCTTGCTCGTGGACGACTTCCGGATTCTCCGGTCGCGGCGCGCGATCCACGTGCTGAACGCGCCCTCGCCGGCGGCCACGGCCTCGCTGGCCATCGGCCGCCACGTCGCGGACCTGGCCGCAGAGTCCTTTGGGTTGAAGCGGTAATCGCGTTACAGAGGAGGCAGCAGATGGCACAGCGTAGGAAACCCACCCTCACCCCGCAGGAGGCCCGTCAGCTTCACGAGGACGCGCTCGTGATAGACACGCAGCAGCCGCCTGTTACAACCGGGTTTCTGTTCACCGAGAAGATGAAGGCGGCGCTCGACCAGTTCGTCCGGCAGGGGCTGTCGCGCGAGGAGGCCGCACCGCCGCTGGTGGACATGGCTGCCCGCGAGATCAAGACCTCCGAGGACGCGCGCAGGCAGTACATGGACCTCTGGCGGCGGTCCGGCGTCACCGTGGCCTGCGGCACCTACTCCGGGACCGCCCGGATGAGCGAGGCGTTCGATCTGGCCGGCAGGCGCATAGCGCAGGCCTATGGCTACATGGACGCACTGGGTGGCGAGATGGTGCCGATCCTCCGCGCCGCGGACGTTGAGCGCGCCTACCGCGAAGGGAAGCGCGGCCTGATCCTTGACTTCCAGAACACCACGCCCTACGGCGACGACCTGAGCCGGATCGAGCACTTCTACAACCTTGGGGTGCGCATGGTGCAGTTGACCTACAACCTGCGCAACCTGGTCGGCGATGGGTGCACCGAGGCACACCAGGGTGGCCTGTCGTACTTTGGCCGCGAGGTCGTGGCCCGCCTCAACGAACTGCGGACCCTGGTGGACGTCAGCCACTGCAGCGAGCAGGTGGGTTGGGACGCGCTGAAGATCTCGAAGGCGCCGATCGTCGTGTCGCACTCGAGCAGCAAGGCGGTCTGCTACCACGACCGCGGCAAGTCCGACGAACTGGCCAAGGCCGTGGCTAATGCGGGTGGGTTCTTCGGCGTCGTGGTCATCCCCGGTTTCATCTCGTCCGAGAAGGAACCGACGCTGGACGCGTTTGCCGACCATGTCGAGCATCTGGTGGACGTCTGCGGCATAGACCACGTCGGCATAGGCACCGACAAGGCCGGCCCGGGCCCTGGGACCGAATCGCTGATCGAGTATCCGGCCTCGATGCCCAAGCGCCGCGCCAACTCCTTCGACTGGGGCGGATTCCGGGACGAGGAGCACCGGCTGACACTGGACTACCGCATGAACGGCTTTCGGGACTTCGGCGACTGGCCCAATCTGACCGTGAAGCTGGCGGAGCGGGGGTTCGACGAGGGAGGGCTGCGCAAGCTGCTCGGGCTGAACTTCCTGCGGGTGTTCCGCGAGGTGGTCGGATAGGCACCTGACACTTGCTCCAGCGCATTTTTGCTGCTACCATGATTCTGGGTGAGGGATTAGGTGCCAAATTCTATCCAGTAGCAAAACTCTACGGCCATGCAGAAGCTATACGAACGGTTGTTCAGCTACCCTGTCTTCCGCTCGGATGAGGTCCCTGGGCTGGTACCTGAATGGCCGCCCCGGGTATCCCGCCAGCGGCTGAAGGATCTCGTCCGCCAGGGCCGTGTCGGCCGCGTGAGGTTGGGGGTGTACTTCGTGGTTCCCCCTGGGCAGCGGCCCGAGACGACGGCGGTAGACCCCTACCTGGTCGGATCGCGGCTGGCGCCGGACTCGGTGTTGGCCTACCACACGGCACTCGAGCTGCTCGGCACAGCCCAAAGCGCCACCCGGGTAGTCTACTATGTCAGCGCACAATACCGCAGGCCGGTGATCTGGCGGGATGTCACCTTCCAGCGGGTGGCGCCACCCAAGGCGCTGATGGCTGCGAGGAATGAGAGCACCGGAAGTGAGCGCACCGGAGTGGTGATGCAGGAGCGCGACGGCCTTCGGGTCTCGCACTCCAGCCGCGCGCGGACGCTGGTTGACTGTCTGGACCGGTTGGGTCTGGCGGGCGGTCTTGAAGAACTGTTCCGCAGCATCGAGGCCTGGCCTACGATCGATCCCGGCGAATTGCTGGCCTACCTGGCCATCCTGGGCAAGGTCACGCTCTGCGCCAGGGTCGGGTACGTGATCGAGCGGTTCGCCGGGCTGTGGGGTCTCACCGAAACGGACCTGGAGCCCTTCCGCAGGCGTCTGCCGCGCAGTCCCGTCTATCTGGCGGGACGCGGCACACCGGGTCGCTTCGTCGCGCGGTGGAACCTGATGGTACCCGCCGGCTAGATGCCGCCAGCACGCGCAACACTGCAGCGGCTTGAGGTCTCCACCGGCTCCAGGAGCGTCTGGCTTGAGAAGGCGATCCGTCTCCTTGAGGTTCTTGCATCTCTGCAGCAGGCGCCCCGGTTGAAGGGCCGCCTGGCACTGAAGGGAGGCACCGCTCTCAACCTGGGATACCTTGGCCTCGCGCGGCTCTCCGTGGATCTGGATTTCAACTACATCGGCGCTGTTGAACGAGAAGCGATGCAGTCCGAGAGGCCGGAGCTCGAGCAGTGGATCGAACGGATCGCAGCGGGTCAGGCCTATGGCGTGCGTCGGCTGGAGAGCAGCTACGCAACAACCACCTGGGTGCTGGGGTACACCACGGTGACGGGCGGTCCCGATGCGCTGCGCATCCAGGTCAACTTCCTGCACCGCGTCCCGTTGTTCGGCACCCGCGAGGTCCAGTCTACACAACTGGAAGGGGTCCCGGCGGTGGTGCTTGTCTGTGTCAGCCCGGAGGAACTCGTCTCCGGGAAGATCAAGGCCCTGGTCGAGCGCGCGGCCGCCCGGGACCTGTTCGACGTGTATCGTACGGTCCGCACTCCGATCGAGGGTCTCGACCCGGGCCGACTGCGGCTGGCATTTCTCATTCTGGCCGCGACGATGACAGATGACGTGCGCGCAGTCACGGCGGACGCGGTGCTTGCCTCGGTCCGGGAGCGCGACATTAGGGCAAACCTCCTGCCCATGCTGCGCCGCGGTGAGGAGGCTGACAGGGATACGATGGCCGCAGTCGTCAGGCCTCTCCTCACGAACCTGCTGACGTGGTCTTCCTGTGAGCGGGCGTTTCTGGACGCGGTGATGGCAGGTCGGATCGAACCCGAGCAAGTGGTCGGTGAGCCCGGCCTGCAGGAACGCATCCGATCCCACCCTGCCCTGCGCTGGAAGGCCGAGAACGTGGCGGCGCATCTGGTAGGAGCGCCACCTCCGGGAGGACGCCGGCGCGGACGTCCTCGCCGGACCAACACGAGCCCCCAGGGTAACCGTCAGTGACGCGATCCAGGACCCTCGTCACGCTGGGCGTCATGCTCAGTCTCTTCCTGGCCGCGATGGAGTCCACCGTGGTCGCCACGGCCATGCCGACCATCGTGGGGCACCTCGGCGGACTGGCGTCGTACAGTTGGGTGTTCTCGGCGTTCATCCTGGCCTCAACCACGACCGTGCCGATCTACGGCAAGCTCTCGGACGTGTACGGCCGCAGGCCGGTCTTCGCGGCTGCGATGGCGCTGTTTCTCCTGGGCTCGCTCCTCTGCGGGCTGGCGCAGAGTATGTCCCAGTTGATCGCGTTCCGGGCAATACAGGGGCTCGGCGCGGGCGGACTGATAACACTGGCGTTCATCATCGTCGGCACGCTGTACAGCTATGAGCAGCGGGCGCGCATGCAGGGGCTCTTCTCGGGCGTGTGGGGCGTCTCGTCCGTGGCCGGGCCGCTGCTGGGCGGCTTCCTGGTGGACCAGATCTCCTGGCACTGGGTGTTCTTCATCAACCTGCTCCCCGGCGCCCTGGCCTGGGCGCTCATCTGGTTCCTCTGGGTGGATGTTGCCCGGCCGGCGGGCGCTGCCCTGCGGGTTGACTTCCTGGGCGCGGGGTTGCTCGCTGCCGGGGTCGTGACGCTGCTACTCGGCCTCTTCGGGATCGGCGGGCGGACCGGCGCATCATCCCTTTCGGGAGTACCGTTGCTGGCGCTGGCCGTTGTGCTCTTCGCCGCGCTCGCGGTTGTCGAACGGCGCGCCGCCGACCCTGTGCTGCCGCTGCCGCTGTTCCGCGACCGGTTGTTCGCGGCGGCCTGCGGCCACGGGATCTTCGCTGGCTGCGCCGTCTTCGGCAGCGTCGCGTTCGTGCCGCTGTTCGTGCAGGCGGTGCTCCGCACCAGCGCCACCGCGGCGGGCGCCACGCTCATGCCGCTGATGCTCGGATGGGTTCTGGCGAGCGTCGTGGGCAGCCGGCTCCTGCTGCGGATCGGCTACCGCGCCGTCGCGCTCACCGGCATGATCCTGCTGACGCTGGGCACCTTCCAGATGTCGCGCATCAGCGCGCACTCCAGCCAACTCAGTCTGCTGGCAGGTCTGGCGCCGATGGGCATAGGAATGGGGCTGTCGGTGCCGTCGCTGCTGATCGCGGTGCAGACCTCGGTGCCGCGGAGCGTGCTCGGCACCGCGACCTCGACGCTGCAGTTCAGCCGCAGCATGGGCGGGGCGCTCGGCGTGAGCGTAATGGGCGCGCTGCTCAGCTTCCGGCTGCACGCCGCGCTGTCGGCCGCAGGGGTGGATCCCGCGGGAGGGAAGGCGGCGGGGCTCGTGAACCGGCTGCTCGATCCCCTGGCGCGGTCGGAGGCGGCCGGAGCGCTTGCCGGCACGCTGCGGGAGGCGCTGGCCGGCGCCATCCAGAGTGTGTTCGTCATCGCGCTGATCGCGGCGGCGTTGGGCCTGGCGGCGACGGCGATGGTCCCGAGGGGCCGCATCGCGCAGCTCGCGGCGCAACGAGAAGAGGCCGGGGCCAGATCCGTCCCGAAGAGATCCACATGAAGACGGCGATCCGCGCGTTCAGTTCTCTCACCCATCTCGAGTGCACCGCCTGCTACCAGCGGTTCGATGCCGATCAACTCCTGGGCGTCTGTCCCGCGTGCGGCAAGGTGCTCTACGCCCGGTACGACCTGGATGCCGCAG
>JBKJJG010000124.1:0-2252 GCA_046598155.1 bacterium
TGGGTCTGGTCTCAGCGGTTCGGGTCCACGCCCGGGACCTGCTGGAGACCGCGGGCGTGGCCCTGGCGTTCGACTCCTCCGGGTTTGGCCACCGCCGCTTGCCCGCCGCGGTGGAGACCACCGTGTTCCGCGTGGCCCAGGAGGCCATCACCAACATCGCGCGCCATGCGCGGGCGCGTTCGGCTGCGGTGCGCCTGACGCTGAAGGGCGGGATTCTCACCCTGCTCGTGGAAGATGACGGCGTGGGGTTCGCTCTGGCCGGCACCGTCGGCCACCGGCCGGACCGGAGGGTGGGCATCCTGGGCATGCAGGAGCGCGCCGCATTGATCGGAGGCGAACTGCGCATAGACTCCAGGCCTGAGCACGGGACCCGCGTGGAGTTGACCGCACGGATACAGGAGGGTGAGGCGTGATGGCTGAGCGGGTGCGGGTGCTGATCGTTGACGACCACGCGCTGGTGCGCGAGGGCATCAAGTCGCTATTGCAAGATGTCCCGGAGATCGAGGTGATAGGTGAGGCCGAGGACGGGTTCGCGGCGATCGAGGAGGCGCGCCGGCTTCGGCCGGCCGTCGTGCTGATGGACATCGCCATGCCGCGGATGACAGGGGTGGAGGCCACCAGGCACATCCGGCAAGAGATGCCCGATGTGCAGGTGGTGGCGCTGACGATTCACGACAACGAGGAGTACCTTTTTCAAATGTTGCGGGCGGGCGCGGCCGGCTACGTGCTCAAGAAGGCGCACCCATCGGAGATGCTCACGGCGATTGAAGCGGCGATGCGTCAGGAGACCTATCTGACGCCGGCGATGGCAAAGGGCCTGGTGTCGGACTATCTGCGGCGCGTCCGCACCGGCGAGGAGCAGACGACCTACCGCGACCTCACCGACCGCGAGCGCGAGGTGCTCAAGCTCATCGCCGAGGGGTACACCAACCCCGAGATCGCCAAGCTGCTGAACATCAGCGTCAAGACGGTGCAGGCACACCGCGGGCACATAATGGAGAAGCTCGACCTGCACCGTCCCGCGGCGCTCATCATGTACGCGATCCGCAAGGGGTTGGTCGAGATGGACGGCTAGGCAGTCTGGGCGGTGAAGACGGAGGAGGACATGCGGACAATCGCGTACCAGGACGTCGCAGAGACCGCGAAGCGACTGTGCATTAACGCCAACGTCTACCTGGGAGAGGACGTGCTCGGGCTGCTTCGCTCCGCCCGGGAGCGGGAACCCTCGGCGCTTGGCCGGCGTGTGCTCGACGAGCTCTTGGAGAACAACCGGATAGCCACCACCGAGGCCGTGCCCATGTGCCAGGACACCGGGACGGCCTTCATGTTCGTGGAGCTGGGCGATGAGGTCCGCGTGACCGGCGGCCTGCTGCGCGACGCCGTTGACGAGGGCGTGCGCCGGGGGTACACGGAGGGGTATCTGCGGAAGTCCATGGTGTCGGACCCGCTCCGGCGCCGGAACACCGGCGACAACTCCCCGGCCGTAGTGCACGTCGAGCTCGTCCCCGGCGACCGCGTGCGCATGACCCTTCTGCCCAAGGGCGGCGGCGCCGAGAACATGAGCCGGATGACCATGCTGACCCCTGCCGACGGCGAGGGGGGCGTGCGGGCCTTCGTGATCGAGACCGTGGAGAAGGCCGGCCCCAACGCCTGCCCGCCCGTGGTTGTTGGGGTTGGGATCGGCGGGACATTCGACACCGTCGGTTTCCTAGCCAAGCGGGCGCTGATCCGGAAGGCAGGCGAGCGCCACCCCGATCCCTTCTACGCCCGCATGGAAGAGGATCTCCTGGCGGCCATCAACGCGCTGGGCGTGGGTCCTATGGGGTACGGGGGCGTGACCACCGCCCTCGACGTGCGCATTGAGGTCTACCCCTGCCACATCGTGAGTCTGCCGGTGGCGGTCAACCTGCAGTGTCACGCGGCGCGCGTGGCCCGCGCCGAACTCTGAGATCATGGAGATGGCGCCCATGAACCCGAAACGCCTGACGACGCCCTGGTCCGATGCGACCGTGGAAGGACTGCGCGCCGGGGATCTCGTGCTAATCAGCGGCGTGATCTACGGGGCACGGGACGCTGCGCACAAGCGCCTGGTGGAGGCACTTGAGCGTGGCGAAACACTGCCTGCCGATCTGCGCGGCCAGCTGGTCTACTACGTTGGTCCGACGCCGGCGAGGCCCGGCCAGGTGATCGGCTCGGCCGGGCCGACCACCAGCACGCGCATGGACACCTACACTCCCACGCTCCTGGCCCAG